>NZ_JBNCKT010000015.1:0-68287 GCF_049841675.1 Micromonospora sp. DT4 | reverse complement strand
CCGAGCGCGAAGCCGCCCGACGCATCAACGCCGAACGACTTCTCACTGCGTAGCCGTCCAGTTACCCGACAGTCTCTTATAGTTCGGGTACCACCGACGGTCGAGGAGTCGCAGTCGCATGAGTCCGCTCGGCGCGATCGCCGGCAGCGCACGGGACAACCGCTTCCATTCGCCCGCCGCACGTGATGCGGAGCTGCTGGCCCGCCCGTGGGTGCCGGTGGGCGGCCCGCGGTGAGCCGGGCCGTGGAGGAGTCGAACCGGGCGATGCTGCGCGCCCGCGACGCGATGGACCGGGCGTACGCCGAGCCGCTGGACATCCCGGCGTTGGCCCGGATCGCGCACGTCTCCGAGGCGCACTTCATCCGGACGTTCCGGGCGACCTTCGGCGAGACGCCGCACCGCTACCTGCAACGCCGCCGGGTCGAGCGGGCCATGACGCTGCTGGTGGAGACCGGCCGGGACGTGACGGACATCTGCTACGCGGTCGGGTTCGGCAGTCTGGGCACGTTCAGCCGGACGTTCCGGCAGATCGTGGGGGAGTCGCCCTCGGATTTCCGACGTCGCCGCGCCGCTGCCGGCAACGTGCCGTCCTGCTTCACCAAGGCGTGGACGCGTCCCAGCAGTTTTGGATAAGCGGCAGGTCAGGGCCACCCTCTACGGTCGTTGGTATGACGATGAACGCGATCAGCCGCTCCCAGATCTACGTCCTCGACCAGGACGAGGCGCTTGACTTCTACGTCAACAAGCTCGGCATGGAGGTGAACACCGACCAGGATCTCGGCTTCATGCGCTGGCTGACGGTCAACCTGCCCGGCGATCCGGAGCGCGAAATCCTGCTGGAGAAGCCCGGCCCACCGGCGCTGGACCCGGCGACGGCCGAGCAGGTGCGGGAGCTGCTCACCAAGGGTGCCCTCGGCGGGTACCTCTTCATGACCACCGACGACGCCCACAAGACCCACGAGGATCTCGTGGCGAAGGGCGTCGAGATCACCGACGAGCCGACCGAGCGCCCGTACGGGATCGACTTCGGCATCCGGGACCCGTTCGGCAACAAGATCCGTATCGGCCAGATGTTCCCCCGGGCGTAACGTCAAGATCAAGAGACCGGGAGGCGCGGGCCGGTCCCGTGCCTCCCGGTGTGTTCGGGTGTACGACGACATGCGAACGCGGCTGCTGTACCTGGCCCGCCACGCCGAGCAGGACCTCGGCGGGTACGTCGACGAGGACTGGACCGAGCCGGACACCGGCCTTTCCGAGCGCGGTCGGCGGCAGGCCGCGCTGCTCGGCGAGCGGCTGCGGGGCCAATCGTTCGCCGCCGTCCACCACGGGCCGTTGCGCCGGGCCGCGCAGACCGCCGAGGTGGTCGCCGCGGCACTGCCCGGCGTTCCGGTGTACGCCACCGAGCTGGCCGGTGACCACCTCCCGCACGACACGGACCCGACCGGCCTGCCGTCGGCGTACGCCGAGTTCCTGGCCGGATTCCCGACGGCCGCACGGGCCGACGGGCCGCGGGTGACGGCGGCGGCCGTGCGGCGGTTCACCGGCCCGGCGACCACCGACGACGCGGCGGCCGGGGGAGAGCCGGTCCGCGAGCTGGTGGTGACGCACACCTTCCTGATCGCCTGGCTGGTCCGGCATGCCCTGGACGCGCCGGAGCGGCGGTGGCTGGGTGTGAACCACCACAATGCGGGGTTGACCGTCATCCGGTACGGCGTGGCCGGGCTGCCGAACCTGATCGCCGTCAACGACGTGGCGCACCTGCCGCACGAGCTGCGCGGCACCGGCCTTCCCCCGGACTATCTCGTGTGACTGGCAGTCAGGCGGTGACCCGTAGCAGCAGCTCGACAAGTGCCCGGGCGGCCGGGGGCGGTGTGGGGTCGGCGGGGCAGTCGACGTACCCGGTCTCGACAGCGCCGACGGTCAGGCGGTAGCTGAACGCGTCCGCGCAGCTGGACGTGGTCGCCGTGCGGCGGGCCGCGGTCGTCAGCCGTGGGTCGGCGGCCAGGCCGCGGAGCCGGCCGAGGTCGGCGGCGTCGAGTTTGCCGGTACGACGGCTGCCGGCCCGGTCCACCACCGTCCATCGACCGTCCGACTCGACGGTGATGTTGTCGCCGCGACCGGCGAAACCGCCCGAGCGGAACAGCGTGACCCGTCCGGCTGCCGCATCGGGGGCACCCGGTCCGGGCGGCACGGGCCCGGTCGGCGTGGTGCCGGCCGGCCCGGTGCTGGTCGGCCCGGTGCTGGTCGGCCCGGTGCTCGTCGGCCCGGCGCCGGTCGGCGTGGTGCTGGTCGGTGTCGGGGTCGTCGGCGGCGGGGTGTCGGTGGCAGATGGTTGGTCCGCGGCGCTGTCGGCCCGGTCGGTGCCGGTGCAGCCGGCCAGGAGAGCGGCCAGGAGCGCGATCGTGACGCCGGTCGTCGAGGCGGGTCTCATGTCCGTCGGACGCGCCAGTGTCCGCATTGGTTCCCTTGTCAAGGCACTCATCCGTTCGGCCAGTCTCAATGTCTTGGAGCGGTCCAAGCCTTCTCTTTTCCCTAACGCATCGCTATATCTACATGCGTGACCACCCCCGTCACACCTTTCTCCTTTCAGGAGGGCACGTGAATCGACCCCTCGCGGCTGTCAGCGCAGCGCTGCTCACCAGCGGCCTGCTGACCTGCGTCGCCACCACGGCGCACGCCGCCCCACCCACCGCTCCCGCGCCGGACGCCTCCGCCGCGGCCCGAGCGGCGACCGTCCTGCGCACGAATCCCGGCGCCGTCCAGGGTTCCAGCGCCGAGTCCTACCAGGTGCGCAGCACCCGGGTGGACGCCTCCGGCGCGGCGCACACCCGCTACACCCGCACCTACCAGGGACTGCGGGTGTACGGCGGTGACTTCGTCATCCACACCGCGCCGAACGGCACCTACGCCGGCAGTTCGGTCGGACTCGCCGCGCCGCTGACCCTCCTCACCGCACCCCGGGTCAGCGCCGACGCGGCGAAGAAGACGGCCCGCGCCGGGTTCACCGGCACGGCCGAGACCGTGGGCGCTCCGGAACTGTTCGTCGACGCCAGCTCTGGCAAGGGCCGACTCGCGTGGGAGACGGTGGTCAGTGGCTGGCAGCCGGACGGGCAGACCCCGTCGCGACTGCACGTGATCACCGACGCCACCTCCGGCGCGACCGTCGGGTCGTACGACGAGATCGAATCGGTCACCGGCAGCGGCCAGGGCCTCTACACCGGCACGGTGAGCATTGACACGACGCTCTCCGGCAGCACGTACCAGATGATCGACCCGGTGCGCGGCAACGGCCGTACCTGCGACATGAACAACGGCACGTCGTCCTGCACCACGTTCACCGACGCCGACAACGCGTGGGGTAACGGTGCCACCTCGAACCGGCAGTCGGCCGCCGTGGACGCGCACTTCGGCGCCGCCAAGACGTTCGACTACTACAAGAACGTGCACGCGCGTGACGGGATCTTCGGCAACGGCCAGGGCGTTCCGAGTCGGGTGCACTACGGCAACAACTACGTCAACGCCTTCTGGGACGGCGCCCAGATGACCTACGGTGACGGCTCGGGCAACTCCCGCCCGCTGGTAGCGCTGGACGTGGCCGGGCACGAGATGAGCCACGGTGTCACCGAGGCGCTGGCCGGCCTCGTCTACTCCGGCGAATCCGGTGGCCTCAACGAGTCCACCAGCGACATCTTCGGCAACATGGTGGAGTTCTACGCCGCCGCGCCGAGCGACCCGGGCGACTACCAGGTCGGTGAGAAGATCAACATCAACGGCAACGGTACGCCGCTGCGCTACATGTACAACCCGTCGCTGGACGGCGCGTCCGACTCCTGCTGGTCCACCAGCACGAAGAACAAGGACGTGCACTACTCGTCCGGCGTCGGCAACCACTTCTACTTCAACCTCGCCGAGGGCACCGGCGCCACCTCGTACGGCACCTCCCCGGTCTGCGGTTCCGCCCCGGTGGTGACCGGTATCGGCCGCGCCAAGGCGGAGAAGATCTGGTACCGCGCCCTGGACGTCTACTTCACCAGCAACACGTCGTACGTCAACACCAGCAACCCGGCGAACACGGCCCGCGCCTACAGCCTGCGGGCGGCCACCGACCTGTACGGCAGCTGCTCGACCGAGTACAAGGCCGTCCAGGCAGCCTGGACTGCGGTGAACGTGGCCGGCAACGACGCACCCTGCTCCACCGGCAACGACTTCTCTGTGTCGCTGTCGCCGACCGCCGGCTCGGTGAACCCGGGCAGCGCGGTCTCCACCACCGTGTCGACCGCCACCACCAGCGGCTCGGCGCAGACCGTGACGCTCTCCGCGTCCGGCCTGCCCAGCGGTGCGAGCGCCGCGTTCAGCCCCGCCTCGGTGACCTCGGGCGGCTCGTCGACCCTCACCATCAGCACCTCCGCGAGCACCCCACCGGGCACCTACTCGGTCACGGTGAACGGCGCAGGTTCGGTCACCCGCAGCGCCACCTACACGCTGACCGTGAACGGCACCGGCGGCGACTGCACCTCCCCGGGCCAGAAGCTGGCCAACCCGGGCTTCGAGTCCGGCGGGACCGGCTGGACGGCCAGCTCCGGGGTGATCACCAACGACGGCAGCCAGGCGGCCCACGGTGGGTCGTACAAGGCATGGCTGAACGGGTACGGCAGCAGCCACACCGACACGCTCGCCCAGTCGGTGGCGCTCCCGGCGGGCTGCTCGTCGTACACGGTCAGCTTCTGGCTGCACATCGACTCGGCCGAGACCACCACCACCGTCGCGTACGACAAGCTCAACGTGCAGGTGCTCAATTCGGGTGGGACGGTGCTGGCCACGCTGGCGACCTACTCCAACCTGAACAAGGCCTCCGGCTACAGCCAGAAGTCCTTCTCCCTGGCCGGGTACGCCGGCCAGACCGTCACCCTGAAGTTCACCGGCGTCGAGGACTCCTCGCTCCAGACGTCCTTCGTGGTCGACGACACGGCACTCAACGTCTCCTGACCTGACCTGACCGACGTCCGGACACGGCGGCCACCGCAACGGTGGTCGCCGAGTCTGGCAATCTTGGACAGTTTCCGTTAGCAGCTAACGGAAACTGTCCAAGATTCGCTTCAGCGGTGGCGTGGGAAGAGGGGTTTGCGTGTCGGACGCGGAGTTGACGGTCGCGGTGGCCGGACCGGTGGCAACCGTCGTGATCCGTAACCCGGCTCGCCGCAACGCGATGACGGTGGCCATGTGGCGGCAACTCCCCGAACTGCTCGACCGGCTGGAACCCGACCCCGATGTGCGGGCCCTGGTGCTCACCGGCGCGGGCGACGCCTTCTGCGCGGGCGCCGACCTGGGTGATCTGGCCGAGCTGCTGGACGCCGGCGACGCCAGCATCGCGGTCGCCGCCGAGGAGCGACTGGCGGCGTTCGCCAAGCCGACGATCGCGGCGATCCGGGGCGCCTGCGTCGGGGGTGGCGCCCAGCTCGCGGTCGCCTGTGACCTGCGGATCGCCTCGGACGACGCCAGGCTCGGCGTACCCCCGGCCCGCCTCGGGCTGGTCTACCCGGCGCTCACGACCCGCCGGCTGGCGCGGCTGGTCGGCCCGTCGGCGGCGAAGCACCTGCTCTTCACCGCCGAGTTGATCGACGCCGAGCGGGCCCTGCGGATCGGCCTGGTCGACGAGGTGCTGCCGGGCGACCGCCTCGCCGAGCGGGTGGACGACCTCACCGCGACGATCGCCCAGCGGTCACCGCTGAGCGTCGCCGCCGCGAAGGAGATCGTCGACGACCGTGCCGGACCGGCCCGGATCGCCTGGTGGCACCGGAAGGTCGTGGACAGCGGCGAGGCCCGGGAGGGCGTGGCGGCCATCGCGGAGCGCCGTACGCCCCGCTTCGCCTGGCGGGCTCCGACCGAGCGCTGAAGTGGGTGACCGCGCGTCGGCCCAGTCGACCGACGGCGTTAACCGGGCTGCTTCCGACGCCCCCCGGCGTCGGTCCTGGCGTCGCCACCGGGTGGCGCCGTACGACGCGGGCCCGGCGCAGCAGGTCCAGGTCGAGCTGACCTCGGCCGAGCACAGCAGCGAGATCCGGGTGCACTGCGCCGCCGGGTGGCCGAAGCCGAATGTCCGGGAGCGCGACGCCTGACCGGGGCCGGCGGGTGCCGCGCCGGGGCGTACCCCGGACGCGGCCCCCCGTTCCCGCCGGCCGGTCGGTCACCGCCCGGCGAGCGCCGACCAGCTCGGGGTCACCGGCTCCCGACGCAGCGGCATGCCCGCCTCCGTTGGGGCCCGGCGCCCGGTCCGGCGTTCGGACGGGCGGCTTGGCGCGTACGGGTACGCGTCAGTCGGGCCGGCCCGCCCGGGGACCTTCCACAGGGCGCCCACCGCCCGACAGCAGCGACGACAGCACGCTGGTGACGTGCGACATCGTCATGATCTGCTCCTGCGGTGGTGGTTGACCTTGCGCGATCACGGTAGGTCCGCACGGGAGAGGGGGGCAACGTATTTCGATCGGCTGCCCGGCTCGTCGGGGCGACGCTGACGCCGGGTGCGGGGAGCGACCCCGGCCGCGCCGCGGGCGGTGGTCAACGGTCGGTCCAACCGCAGTGCCATCCGTACGGTGAGTTCGCTGTCCAGCAGCGGCCGGTTGACCTCGCCGGCGACCGCCAGCGCGGGTCCGGAGACCGAGCGCCAGATGGCGGCCAGCCCGGCGCTCAGACCGAGGAGGGCGACGGCGGCGCGTGTGGTCGGTGAACCGGCCGCCGCGGCGGCACTGACCCCGACCAGGGCGAAGAGCACCGCCAGCAGCGGCACCAACACCGGCCAGAAGATGCCCCGGGCCGCCTGGGCCACCAGCCGCCGGTCTCGGATGATCAGGTTCCGGGCGACCACCGCGTAGTCCTCCTCGTCGAGCAGGTCGCGCGGATGCAGGCCGCCGGTGAGCACGCCGCGCCAGAGGTCACCCTGGTTGCGCAGTTCGCGGCTCAGCTCGGCGGGCTCCGGTTCGGCCGGGTCACCTCGACCGGCCCGTTCCACGGCTACCGCCCAGGCGGCCAGCGAGCGGCGTACCACCGCGGCCGAGTACGGGGGCAGCACGCTGGCCAACTCGTCCAGCCAGCGGCTGATCTGGATCTGCCGGCCGTCGAAGCGGCGCAGCAGCTGGGCGGCGTCGCCGGGCCGGACCGTGTCGGCCAGCGACCGGCCCAGCCGGTAGGCGAGCCCGATCCGGAGGTTGGTGGCCATCGCCCAGCGCAGTACGTCCACGTTGAGGTCGTCGAGGGCGAGCAGCAGCGGCTCGGTGTCGATCAGTTCCGGCTGTTCCAGGTTGGGTAGGCGGTCCAGGTCGGGCAGCCGCGTGCGGGCGGCGGACGTGTCGGGCAACGACCTGCTGTGCCGGGTGAGCGCCGAGATCTGGGCCAGCGCGACGTCGACGCCGTCCAGGTACATGCGCATCCGGCGGGGGAGCGACATCTCGGTCAGGTTGGAGAGCTTGGCCGGCGGGTGGACCGGGGTGGCCGGCGCGGGCTCGGCGTGTTGTCCCTGGTGGTAGGCGTCCGCCATCCACCAGCCCAGTCGCAGTGCGGTGACGACGCAGGCGCGCTCGTCACGGATCAGCGGGTACGCGTCGTCCCGGCCGGCCTCCTCGGCCGGTCGTACGTCCGCTGCCGCGGCGCGGTGCAGGGGTGACATCGCCGCTGCCCTCCCGCCCGGTCGATCGACGGATGATCAACCGAGCGTACGGCAGCGTACCGTCGCTTATGTTGCTTTTTGTCGGTTTTGGGTGCCCCGCCCCGCCAGCAGGCCACGTGGGCGGACCGAGCGCACCGGCTCGGCAGCGACACCCTGTTCGCGCAGGATGTGGTTCGCCGCGATGATCCCGGTGGCAGCGGAGCGTTCCATCAGGGCGCTCGGGAAGTCCGTCGCGATCCCGTCGCCGGCCAGGTAGACACCGGGGGCCTCGGTGCGGACCCCCGGACGCCAGGCGTGGCTGCCCGGCGTGAATGCCGGCGCCTGCGCCTCCACCCGGGCGCGCAGCTCCCGGACCCGCAGATCAGCCACCTCCGGCCAGAGTGCCACCAGCTCGCGGCGCATCCGCTCGGCCAGCTCCTCGGCCGGCACAGCGGGCTCGCAGGCGTACGCGTGCAGCTCGACGACCGAACCGCCGGTGCGGCGCGCCCAGCGCCGCGAGCCGTTCTCCAGCCGGTGGTACAGGGTCACCGAGTCCAGTGTGGGCTGCCGGGACACCCCGCTGAAGACTGCCCGGTGGGCGGCGACGTCCCCGTCGCACCAGTACCGTGCCACCGCGTACGGCGGGCCGGGCGTGCCGAAGCTGGGCATCCGCGCCGCCAGCTCCGGTGCCCGCGCGACCAGGTCGGGGGAGGACGCCACCAGCGCGGCGAGCGCGGGAGGATCGACGGCCAGCACCACGTGGGCCGCCCGGTGGTCGCTGCCGTCGGTGGTCGTCACCCGCCAGCCGTCGCCGTCGCGGTGTACCCCCGTCACGCCGGAGCCGGTGAGCACGCGACCGCCGTGCTTCTCCACATGCCTGGTCAGCGGCTGCCAGATCGCCGTCGCGTAATCCTCGTCGGGACAGTCGAAAGCCAGCCCCTCCGGATTGCCGAGCAGATAGAAGTGGAACTGGGCGACCATCTCGGCGGCCGACATCTCCGCCTCGTGGTTGAAGAACGAGTGCGAGAAGACCTCGAACAGCATCGCCCGCGCCCGATCCGGCAGTCGCAGCGAGGCCAGCAGCTCGTCGGCGGTGGTGTCGTCCAGTTCGGCGTAGGTGCGCACCGGGTCGTAGGTGAGCAGCGGCAGCGCCGCGTCCCGGTCCATCGACCGCAGGTCCGCCAGGCGCAGGCTGGGACTGCGCAGCAGCAGCGCGAGCAGGTTCGCCGGTGGCGCGGGCGGCAGCTTGCCGAACTCCTCCGTCGGCCACGTCGCGCTCAGGATCGGATAGCCCGGGATCGGTTTGAGAAAGCCCAGGTCGGGCTCGACGCGGTGGAGGATGGAACGCCAGTTGTAGTACTGCCGGAAGAACGCGTGGAAGCCGTGCTCGTTCTGCTGTTCCCCGTCGGGCAGGGCCTCCGGCCAGGCGCCCAGCCGTCCACCGACGGTCGGTGCCGCCTCCAGCACGGTCACGTCCACGCCGCGCTCGGCGAGCACCACCGCCGCCGACATGCCAGCGATGCCACCGCCGACCACGACCGCCGTGACCGGTTGCGGCACGCGGTCGGCGCCACCTCCACCCGGGTCCACGAGGTGCTGGCGTACGCCGATGAGCCGACCCACCACACGCGACAGCGCCACGGGCACCTCCCCTGTCTGCCGCCAGTCTCCTACGGCAGGCAGCGGCGCGTGCGGTCCGACGCGGGCCAGACGTACTCGAGGTCATCCGGCGTGTCGACGCCGAAGATCGGGCCGTAGTGCGTCGGGTCCTTGCGCAGCAGGGAGGAGCGGTGGCTGAGGTGCAGCTCGTCCCGGCCGAGCCAGGGCGGTAGGTCACCGGCGCGGGCCAGCTCGTCCTGCGTGCGTACGACACCTGCGCCGCAGGCGGCCGCGAGGTCGACGGTCAGCGTGGTGGCGCAGGTGTCCGCGCGGCCCGGCTCGGTCCAGACCGCGCACATGTCGAGCCCGTAGCGGGTCAGGGCCTCCTCGTACCCGGCCCACATCTTCACCGCCGGGTGGTTGCGCCAGCCGTACCCCGCTCGGGTGAGCCCGCGCAGCACCTGGATGGCCTCCACCCGCTGCTTGCCCAGCCGCTTCTGGTCCAGCGCGCGGGCGCTGGCCAGAAAGTCAGGGTACGGGAGGAAGGTCTGCATGGGTGGTGCTCTACCCACGGCCCGGGTCGCCATGCCTGCCCCAGGGACGATCCGGGCGGGGTCGCCCAGGGTGTTCGTGCTGGTTACGATCCGGGCATGGCGGAGCCGTGGCGGGATCGGGCACGACGGGCGGTCGAGTGGAACTGGCGGCTCCGCTCCGCCGGCGACCCGCGCCCGCACTACGTGATCTGTGGCCGGGACGCCCTCGCCTACTACGTCGCCCGCGCGCTGCTCGAATCCGACCTTCCCGTGGGCGGCGCACGGGTGACCGTGGTGGTCCCGGAGCGCTACCGCAGCACCGGTCCGGACGTGGCGAGCCTGCGCGGCGTCCGCGTGATCCGCGCGGAGCGCCTGGACGTGGCGACCTTCGAGGCGGCCGGGCTGGCCGGCGCGACCGGGCTGGCCCTGCTGCACCAGGACGACGTGGGCAACCTGCACGCCGCGCTCTGTGCCCAGGCCGTCGACCAGCGGGTCCGCCAGGTGCTGCGGATGTTCAACGGCACCCTCGCCGACGGCGTCCGCAAGCTGATCAAGGCACCCGTCGAGGTGCTCTCCGACGCCGAGATGGCGGCCCCGGCGTTCGTGGCCGCCGCGCTCGGCGAGGTCGACCCCAGCTCCTTCCAGCACCGGGACAAGACGTTGCGGGTGGCACGTCGTGCCGACGTCCGGGCGCAGGACGTGGTGTGCGCGCTGGCCCGCCCCGACGGGCGGCAGGGGATGGAGCTGCTGCCCGCCGAGCAGGCCGGCGCGGACCTGGTGCTCGCCGAGGCGACCGGTCAGCCGCCGGGCACCGAGGTCGCCGCGCGGCGGCTGGTCCGGGCCCGACGTCGACGACGTCCGGTCGCGGTGCTGCTGCGGGCCCTACGCGGGTTCGCCACTCGCAAGATCGGCATCGCGGTGATGCTGGTGCTCGCGGTGATCGCGGTGCTGGGCGCGCTGATCTCCCGAGCCGAGGACGTCTCACCGTTGGAGGCGCTGTACCTGACGCTGGTCACGACGCTCAGCGGCGCCGATCCGGACACCGGCAAGGCTGCCGACGCGCAGATCATGCAGGTGGTGCTCAACCTGGCCGGGCTCGCGCTGATCCCGCTGATCACCGCCGTCGTCGTGGACGGCATCGTCAACGCCCGTCTCGCCCTGCACACCGGTCTGCTGCAACCGGCCCGCGCCGGGCACGTCGTGGTGATCGGTCTCGGCAACGTCGGCACCCGGGTGATGGCCCAACTGCGCGAGTACGACGTCGAGGTCGTGGCGATCGACAAGGATCCTCAGCCACGTGGCGCGACCCTGGCCCGCCAGTTGGAGGTACCACTGGTCGTCGGTGATGCCGCGCTGCCCGAGACCCTGGCCGCCGCGTCGGTGGCGGACTGTCAGGCGCTGGTGGTGGCGTCCACCGACGACGTCGCCAACCTGGAGGCGGCCCTGGCCGCCCGCGACCTCCGCGACGATCTGCGGGTGGTGCTGCGGCTCTTCGACGGCGACTTCGCCGAGCGGGTGGAGGAGACCTTCGCGCTCGGGGTGTCCCGATCGGTCTCGTACCTGGCGGCGCCGGCCTTCATCGGCGCGCTCACCGAACGCGCGGTCATCACCACCATCCCGGTCGACCGGCACGCGCTGCCGGTCGCCGAGGTGCCGGTCGCCGCCGGATCCGAGCTGGACGGCCGGCCGCTGGACACCGTCAACCGGGACGGGCAGGTCCGGCTGATCGCCCGGACCCCGGCCGGCGCGGCGAAGACGATCTGGTGGAAGGACCTCGACCCGCGGCAGGTGATTTTCGCCGGTGACCGGCTCACCGTGGTCGCCCGCCGACGCGGCCTGGACTGGCTGACCCGCCAGTGCGCCCCGCCCACCGGCCCGCTTCCGATGCCCCGTGGGAGCGCTGACGAGTCGGTTCCGCCGATGGTGACCAGGTCGGTGCCGCGCTCGGGGGACCTGTCAGCGACCCCGCTGCCGCAGGCCGTGCCACAGGGCGCCGGCGGCGAGTACGCCGAGGCCGGCGAGGACGCTCCCCAGCGGCAGGTTGAACGCGAGCAGCAGGCAGCCGACCAGCCCGAGCCCGGCGAGCACCTGCACCGGTAGCCGCCGATCCGGGTCGCGCCCGAGCGTGAGCGCCGCCGCGTTGGTGATCGCGTAGTAGACCAGCACCGTGCAGCTCGAGAAGCCGATCGCGTCGCGTACGTCGCCGAGCAGCACGACCGCGATCACCACGGCGGCGACGGTCAACTCGGCGCGGTGCGGCACCCGGCGCACGGGGTGCACGACGGCCAGCGTGGCGGGCAGGTCGCGTCGGCGGGCCATCGCGAGCGCGGTGCGCCCGACCCCGGCGACCAGGGAGAGCAGCACCCCGACGACGGCGATGGTCGCCCCGGCGCGGACCACCCAGGCCAGGCCGGGCAGCCCGGCGGCGGTCACCACGTCGACCAGGGGCGCCGCGGACCCGGCCAGCCGGTCGGCGCCGAGCACACCGAGCGTGATCACGGCCAGGACCAGGTAGATCGCCAGCACCGCCCCGAGCGCCAGCGGTACCGCCCGGGGGATGGTCCGCTCCGGGTCGCGGACCTCCTCGCCGAGCGTGGCGATCCGCGCGTACCCGGCGAAGGCGAAGAACAGCAACCCGGCTGCGGTGAGCATGCCCCGCGCGGAGCCGCCGGCATCGGTCAGCCGGTCCAGGTGCACCGGCCCGCCCACCAGACCGACGACCGCGACGAGGGTCAGCACGGCGAGCACCAGCGCGACGAGCGCCTTCGTGGCGGTGGCCGTCTTGCCGATGCCGCGCAGGTTCACGGCGGTCACCGCGAGCACCGCGCCGACGGCGACCAGTCGGGTCTGCCCCGGCCACAGGTAGGCCCCGATGGTCAGCGCCATCGCCGCGCAGCTCGCCGTCTTTCCGACCACGAACCCCCAGCCCGCCACGAATCCCGCCAGCGGGCCGAGGCGTTCCCGCCCGTAGACGTAGGTGCCGCCGGACTCCGGGTAACGGGCCGCCAGCCGCGCGGAGCTGGTCGCGTTGCAGAAGGCGACGAAGCCGGCGAGCACCAGCGCGGGCAGCAGGCCGGCGCCGCCGGCCGCCGCCGCGGCCGGGGCGAAGACCACGAAGACGCCCGCGCCGAGCATCGAGCCCAACCCGATGACAACCGCATCGGGTACGCCCAGGCGCCGCGCCAGTTGATCCATGAGCCGAAACCCTAGGTGTACGACGTGAACGGGCGGCGCCGGTCGCGTAACCGACCGGGGAGCGGCAGGTCGTCCCACGGCACCCGGTGCAGCAACCGGTCCAGGAGCAGGCCCAGCAGCAGCCCGGCCACCGAATCGGTCAGCCAGTGCCAGCCCAGGTAGGTGGTGGTGGTGAGGACGACCAGCGGCGGCACGATGCGGATCACGGTGACGAGCCGGGCCGGTAGGTGCCGGCCGAAGCTGCGGGCCAGCGGGGCGAGCAGCAGTGCGATGACGCCGTACCAGACGATGGCGTTGGCGACGTGCCCGGACGGGTAGGACTGGGCGAATCGAACCGGCAGGTCGTCGTGGAACAGTGGCAGGGTCTGCTCGGGCGGCAGGAACGGTTCCTTGCTGCTGGCGCTCGGTGCCGTCCGCGCGGTCCAGACCTTGAGCGGACCGATCGTCAGGTAGGTCAGCACGAAGCCGACCACCGGCGGCAGGATCGGCCGCACCGACCGGAGCCGGACGGCCAGCAGCACACCCAGCCCGGCGGCGATCAAGGTCAGCGGGGTGCCCTGGCCGAGGTGATTCAGCACCCAAGCCACCCAGTAGGCGACTGTCGGTCGGTGCCCGTCGGCCCAGTCGGCGACCGCCCGGTCCAACCCGAAGAGTTGATCGGCGGCGAGGGCCACCGTCAACCCCACCAATCCGGCCAGCAGCAGGGCGTCGAACCACCAGCCGGCCGGGCGGACGGGCCGTAGCCGCAGATCACGTCGTACACCCGTGGGTTTGAGCACGCGACCACGCTACCGGCCCGGCGCGCGGCCGGGGTGTGCGGCGCTGTGGGCCCAGCCACGATGTGCGGCGGATGGGGGGCTTACCCGTCATGCTTGTCCTCGTGCGGATCACGTCTGCCCTCGTGGACCCGGCGCTGCTCGACCTGCCCTGGTCGACACCGCTGGAGGAGTGGCCTGCCCAGCACCTGGTCGCGCTGCCGCAGGGCATCTCGCGGCATATCGTGCGGTTCGTCCGGTTGGGCGACTACGTGTACGCCTTCAAGGAGACCCGCGAGCGGATCGCCGAGCGGGAGTACGACCTG
Source organism: Micromonospora sp. DT4 (assembly GCF_049841675.1). Classification (NCBI taxonomy): domain Bacteria; kingdom Bacillati; phylum Actinomycetota; class Actinomycetes; order Micromonosporales; family Micromonosporaceae; genus Micromonospora; species Micromonospora sp. DT4. The sequence goes on along the minus strand of NZ_JBNCKT010000015.1, from coordinate 54,240 downwards.
CTGCGGGCGTTGGAGCGGATCGACTTCCCGGCCGTGGAGGCGGTGGCCGTCGTCGCCGACCGGCAGACCGAGGACGGCGAGCCCCTCGAATCGGTGCTGATCACCAGGCACCTCCAGTTCTCGCTACCGTACCGGGCGCTCTTCTCGCACACCCTGCGGCCGGAGACGATGAGCCGGCTGCTCGACGCGCTCGCGGCGCTGATCGTGCGGATGCATCTGACCGGCTTCTTCTGGGGCGACTGCTCGCTGTCGAACACGCTGTTCCGCCGGGACGCGGGGGCCTTCGCCGCCTACCTGGTCGACGCGGAGACCGGCGCCCTGCACAATTCGCTCTCCAACGGTCAGCGTGGTGAGGACCTGGAGATCGCCCGGGTGAACATCTTCGGAGAGGCGTTGGACCTGCAGGCCGCTGGCCTGCTGCACGAGTCCATCGACCCGGAGGTGGTCTGCGAGGAGGTCGTGCAGCGTTACGAGCGGCTGTGGCATGAGATCACCTACGAGCAGGCGATCGAGCGGCAGGCGCGGCACGACATCGAGGGACGCATCCGTCGCCTCAACGAACTGGGGTTCGACGTGGCCGAGGTGGCCATGTCGAGCGCCGCAGACGGGCGTTACCTGGTCCGGCCGAAGGTCGTCGACGCCGGCTACCACACGCGGCGGCTGCTGCGGCTGACCGGACTGGACGCCGAGGAGAACCAGGCCCGCAAGCTGCTCAACGACCTGGACGCCTACCGTGCGGAGAGCGACCTGACCGACGAGCAGCAGGCTGCCCACCGCTGGCTCACCGAGGTCTTCGAACCGGTGGTCCGGGCCGTTCCTGCCCACCTGCGGCGCAAGCTGGAGCCGCAGGAGTTGTTCGCGCAGATCATCGAGCACAAGTGGCTGCTCTCCGAGCAGGCCGGCCGGGACGTGGGGATGCGCCACGCGGTCCAGTCGTTCCTGTCTGACGTGCTGGTGCACCGCCCCGACGAACAGGCCATCCTCGGCGTCGACGTCCCCGCCCTCGGCTGACGGACCGGTTGCTCACACGGGTGCCCGGGGAAGGACGTCCCGCCCGGTGGCTGCGCCGCGAGAGGCACCAAGCCCCTGCCTCATGCCCTGTCGAGCTGCCCCACATCTGGGGCGGGATGTGGCGGGATGGCGTGTGCTGGGCCGGCGTGTGCTGGGCCGGCGTGTGCTGGGCCGGCGTGTGCTGGGCCGGAGTTGGCTGCTGGTGCCCGTGTGCCCCATATCTGGGGCAGCTCGACAGGCTGTCCGACAGGTATGGGCAGGTGCCTGCCCCGAGGCGAGATCCGCGGGGCAGGCGACCGGCGCGGTAGCGGCCCGCGTCACTCCACCCAGGAACCGCCGCGCAGCACCCGCACCACGTTCAGCTCGTCGTCGAGCACGACCAGGTCGGCGCGCAAACCGACCTGGAGGGCCCCGACCCGGTCACCCAGACCGATCGCGCGGGCCGGAGTGGTCGCCGCCATCCGGGCGGCGTCGGCCATCGGGATACCCGCGTGCACGGCGTGCCGCAGCGCCGCGTCCATGGTCAGCGTGCTGCCGGCGATTGCACCGTCGCGGGCGAGCCGGGCCACGCCGTCGGTCACCGTGACGGCCTGACCGCCCAACTCGTACTCACCGTCGGCCATTCCGGCGGCGGCCATCGCGTCGGTGATCAGCGCGGCCCGGTCGGAACCGGCGGTCGTGGCGGTGAAGGCCAGCATGCCGTCGTGCAGGTGGACGCCGTCGGCGACCAGTTCGCAGACCACGGTGGACGCGTCGAGCAGGGCCACCACCGGGCCCGGCTCGCGGTGGTGCACCGGGCGCATGCCGTTGAACAGGTGCGTACCCACGCTCGCCCCGGCGGCGATCGCGGCCCGGGTCTGCTCGAAGGTGGCGTCGGTGTGCCCTACGGCGGCCACCACGCGCTGCGCGGTGAGCAGTTTGACCGCCTCCAGCGCGCCGTCGCGCTCCGGGGCGAGGGTGACCATGCGGATCGCGCCGCGGCCCAGCTCGATCAGCTCGGCCAGCTCGTCGGTCGACGGGTCGCGCAGGTACTCGGGGTTCTGCGCGCCGCAGCGGGCGGCGGAGAGGTAGGGGCCCTCGAAGTGAATCCCCGCCAGCACACCCTCGTCGACGAGCGGCGCGAACGCCTCGGTGGCCGAGCGCATCACCGCGAAGGGCGCGCTGACCAGGCTGGCCAGCAGCGTGGTGGTGCCGTGTCCCAGGTGGAAGGCGGCCGCCGCGCGGGCCTGGTCGGCGTCCCCGGTGGTGAAGGTGTGCCCGCCGCCGCCGTGCGTGTGCATGTCGACGAAGCCCGGCAGGATCCAGTGCCCGTCGCGGACCGACGGATACTCGGCCACGGCGGTGATCCGTTCGCCGTCCCACTCGATGCACCCCTGCCGGATGACACCGTTCGAGGTCACCACTCGGCCGTTCACCCGTTCGGTCATCGTTCCTCCTGATGGTCAAGCACGCGTGTGGCGGTCATGGTGTCCAGCGCGAGCAGGGCGGCGCCCAGGCAGCCCGCCTCGTCGCCGAGGGCGGCCGCCACGAGATGCGGCTCCCGGTGGAAGGTCATCCGTTCGTGCACGGCCGCCCGGAGGGGGACGAGCAGCAGCTCGCCGGCCTGGGCGAGACCGCCGCCGAGTACGATCGTCCTCACGTCGAACAGCGCCTGCCCGGTGGCCAGGCCGTCGGCGAGCGCCTCGACGGCCGACCGCCAGACCTGGGCGGCGAGCGGTTCACCGGCCGCCGCACGTTCGGCCACGGCGGCAGCCGTCACGGGAGCGTCGGGCCGGCCGCCGGCCAGCTCGGCGTAGCGCCGGCCGATCGCGGACGCCGACGCGACCGCCTCCAGGCAGCCGGGCCGCCCGCATCCGCAGCGCGGGCCGTCCGGTCGGACCATGATGTGGCCGATCTCGCCGGCCGCGCCGTGCGCGCCGACGGCGGCCACGCCGTCGACGACGTGCGCGGCGGCGATGCCGGTGCCGATCGCCACGAAGAGCACGTGGTCGGCGCCGCGCCCGGCACCGAGCCGGGCCTCGGCGAGACCACCGACGCGTACGTCGTGGCCGAGCGCGGTGGGCAGTCCGAGCCGTCGTACCGCCAGGTCCCGCAGCGGTACGTCCCGGAAGCCCACGTTCGCCGACCACACCGCGACCCCGCGCGCCTCGTCCACCACCCCGGGGACGGCGACGCCGATCGCGACCGGGGTGAGGCCGTCGGCGCGGGCCTTGCCGGCCAGTCCCTCGGCGACGTCGAGGATGGTGTCGACCACGGCGGCCGGGCCGCGGGAGGCGTCGGTGGGGTGTCGTTCGGTGCGTACGGCGACACCGTCCGGCCGGACCAGGGCGCACTTCATGCCGGTGCCGCCGACGTCCAGTGCCACGACGACCCGGTCGCTCATGCGAGTACCACGGACCGGGACAGGTGTCGGGGTGCGTCCGGGTCGAGGCCACGGCTGGTCGCCAGGGCGACCGCGAAGCGCTGGGCCAGGATCAGGTCGGCCATCGGGTCGACCGGGGTACGACCGGCCGACCAGCTGCCGAGCACCGTGCGCCAACCGTGTGTACGGCTGTGCACGAAGGCGGCGCCGGTGGCGGCGACGTCCTCGGGCAGCCCGTCGGGCAGCTCGCCGAACGCCCAGACCAGCCGGCCCGGAGCGGCGATCGAGATGGGACCGTGCCGGTAGTCCATCGCCGGGTACGCCTCGGCCCAGAAGGTGGCCGCCTCCCGGCACTTGAGCGCGGCCTCCTGGGCGAGGCCGACCGTCCAGCCGCAACCGAGGAAGGTGGCCTGCCCGATGGTGGCCGGGTCGATCGGCAGCGGGGAGCGCACCGCCACCTCGGCGTCGGCGGCGAGCGCGGTCACCGGGTCTCCGAGGTGGGCGCGGAGCAGGGCCAGCGCGGTCGTCGCGAAGCGGGTCTGCACCACCGACCGCTCGTCGGCGAAGGGCATGGTCACCGCGGCGGCGGCCAGGTCGACGGCCGGTGCCGCCGGGTCGCCGACGATGACGGTGGTGGGCGTACGACCGCGCAGCGCGGCGAGCAGCTCCAGCACCTCGGTGGTGGTGCCGGAGCGGGTGACCGCGACCAGCCGGTCGTAGTGGCGGCCGGTGGGGAACTCGGACGCCTGGAACGCGTCGGTCTCGCCCTGGCCGGCCTGCTCGCGGCGGGCCGCGTACGCCATCGCCATGAACCACGACGTGCCGCAACCGACGACGGCGACCCGTTCGCCGGGGCGCGGGAGGTCGTCGCGTACGACGTCGGACAGCGCGGCGGCCTCCCGCCAGCAGTCGGGTTGGCTCGCGATCTCCGCGTCCACGTACGCCATGGGTAACTCCTCGCAGGGCCGGCCTGTCTGCGCAATACGGCTCGTTAGGGCCGCATTTCGCGCGTAATTCTGCGCGAAACGGGGTGGTCGTGGCAACCGACCGGCCGATCGCGCAGACCGGTCTTTTGCGCCCGCCCAGTTTCGCGCACTAGTGTGCACGCAATCAATCACCGAGCGTGCAGTTGCTGGGAGGGCCGCCGAGGTGGACCGGTACGCCAGATGGAACGCCCTGCTGGAGATGCTGACCGACAACGGCCGGGTCAGCGTCGAGGCGGCCGCCGAGCGGTTGGACGTCTCCCAGGCCACCATCCGGCGCGACTTCGACCAGCTCGCCCAGCAGCAGATGATCACCAGAACCCGGGGTGGCGCGGTCGCCAACGGCGTGTCGTACGACCTGCCGCTGCGCTACAAGACGGCCAAGCACTCGGCCGAGAAGCAGCGGATCGGGGCCGCCGCCGCGGCGCTCGTCACGCCCGGCACCGTGGTCGGCCTGAACGGCGGCACCACCAGCACGGAGGTGGCCCGGGCGCTCGCCGTCCGACCGGATTTGAACACCAGCGCCGAGGGCGCCCAGCTCACCGTGGTGACCAACGCGCTGAACATCGCCAACGAGCTGCTCGTGCGGTCCCGGATGAAGGTCGTGGTGGCCGGCGGGGTGGTGCGCCCGAAGTCGTTCGAGCTGGTCGGCCCGCTGGGCGGCGCGCTGCTGCGTGAGGTCACCCTGGACGTCGCCCTGCTCGGCGTGGACGCGATCGACCCGCAGCTCGGCGCCGCCGCACACCACGAGGGGGAGGCGGCCATGAACAACCTGATGGTGGCCCGTGCCAAGCGGGTCGTGATCATCGCGGACTCGTCCAAGTTGGGCGGTCACGCCTTTGCCCGGATCTGCCCGGTCGAGCGGGTCGAGACGCTGGTGACCGATTCCGGGGCCGCACCTGAGGTGGTGGAGGCCTTCCGGGCGGCCGGCGTGCAGGTCGTCTGCGCCTGACGGTCACGATCCGTCGATGAAGTGCATCGACCGGCGTGTCGATGCATACCGCGTATTGTGCACCGCTGCATACCGCGTATGGTGTCGGCTGTCACGCCCACCATCGGGGGAGGTGCAGCTTGCCAGCTGTCCTGGAGATCGAAGGTCTACGTAAGACGTACAAGAGTCGTCGACGCGGCACCCGCAACGCGCTCGACGGCTTCGACATGCGGGTCGACGCGGGGCAGGTGCATGGCTTCCTGGGCCCCAACGGGTCCGGTAAGACCACCACTCTACGTACGCTTCTCGGCCTGATCCGGCCCGACGGCGGGCGGATGACGCTGTTCGGGCACGAGGTTCCCGGCGCGCTCCCCACGGTCGCCGGCCAGGTCGGTGCGATCGTCGAGAGCCCGCAGTTCTTCCCGCACTTCACGGCACGGGACACGCTGTCCCTGCTGGCGGGTGCGGGCGAGGTGCCCGCCACCCGGGTCGACGAGGTGCTGGAGCTGGTCGGGTTGCGCGACCGGGCCGGCGAGCGGGTCAAGACGTACTCGCTGGGCATGAAGCAGCGGCTCGCGGTCGCGTCCGCCCTGCTGAAGAACCCGAAGCTGCTCATCCTCGACGAGCCGGCCAACGGCCTCGACCCAGGCGGTATCCGGGAGATGCGCACGCTGATGCGCACCCTCGCCGAGTCCGGGATGACCGTGGTGCTGTCCAGCCACATCCTCGGCGAGATCCAGCTCATCTGCGACTCCGTCACCATCATCTCGCTCGGTCGACGGGTCGCCTTCGGCCCGGTCGACGAGGTGCTCGCCCAGCACTCGTCCGGCGCGATCCGGGTCCGCCTGGAGGCGGTCAGCGACCTGCCGACGGCCACCGAGGCCCTCACCCGGGCAGGTGTCCGGGTCACCGGGCACCCGGACCACCTGATGCTGACCGGCGTCGACAAGCCGGCCACGATCACCCGGCTGCTCGCCGAGCAGCACCTGTACGTCAGCGAGCTGGCCCCGATCGCGGTCGACCTGGAGAGTGTCTTCCTCGAACTGACCGCCACCGCGCCGGTCCCCGGCCAGCACCGGCAGGTCGACGAGTCCACGAAGGTCGGTGGGACGGGTCAGCCCGGCGCCACCGGGGGAGGGTGGGGCGCGTGAGCCTCTATCGGACGGAGCTGCACCGGCTGACCAAGCGGCGCTTCACCCGCTACATGACGCTGCTCGGCCTGCTGGTGCTGGCCGCGGTGGTGGTCGGTGTCTTCTTCACCAACCAAAAGATCGACGCCGGTCAGATCGCCAAGGCCGAGCGGCAGGCCGACCAGCGGTACCAGGAGCAGGTCCGCTGGAGTGAGCAGGAGCGGGGCAGCTGCGAGCAGGCCAAGAAGGTTGGCACAACGAACGAGGGCCGCTATCCCGAGGACTGCTCGGTGATCAAAGCACCGCCGCGCGAGGAGATCCAGGCGGAGTGGTTCCTGCCGTCGACGTTCAACTTCCGCAAGACGTTCGACGAGACACTGGTCCCGTTCGCGGCGATCCTCGCCCTGGTCGGGTTCGTGGTCGGCGCGTCCTTCGTCGGGGCCGAGTGGAGCAGCGGCGGCATGATGAACCTGCTGCTCTGGCGGCCGAAGCGGGTCACCGTACTGCTCACCAAGCTGGCCGCGCTGCTCACCGGCATCCTGGCGGTGACGCTGCCCGCCGCGGTGCTGTGGTTCGCCGGCTTCTGGGCGGTCGCCAGCTTCCGGGGCAGCACCGAGAAGATGACCTCGGGCGCCTGGCAGTCGTTCGCGCTGACCGGTCTGCGCGGCGTGGCGCTGGTGCTGGTGATTACCACCATGGGCTTCGCGCTGGCCTCGTTGGGCCGGCACACCGCGATGGCCCTCGGCGGTGTCGTGGCGCTGATGGTGGTCGGCCAGTTCGGCCTCGGGATCCTGCTGTCGATGGCGAGCGTGAAGTTCGCCGAGGCGTGGCTGCTGCCCACGTACGCGCTGGCCTGGATGACGAAGACGGTCACGTTGCAGAACTGGCAGTCCTGCAACGCGACCTACTACGGCGAGTGCAAGCCGGAGACGATGGACATCACCTGGCAGCAGTCCTCCGTGCTGTTCTCGGTCGGGCTCGTGGTGATCCTCGGCGCGGCGCTCTGGGCGATGCGTCGCCGCGACATCTCCTGATCGGTTGGCAGCGGAAGCCCCCGGGATCGTCGGGGGCTTCCGCTGCTTTCAAAGCACTGCACTACTCGCGCTACGGTCCAGCCGATGTTGAACGTGCTGAGCCGCAGCGTGTAGAGCCCGCACTACCGCTTTGGCTGCTGTGGATTGCGCCGTACCGGCTCCCATGGAGACATAGATCCGTCGCCGTGGCCAGTTCATCAGCGGCACTGCTTTCAGCCGCTGATCGAGGTGGGTGGCGATCGCAAGTTCATTCATCAGGGTGATGCCGACACCGGTCGCCACCAGGTTTTGGACGGCGACGTTGTCAGAGGCGGTGACGACGATGCGCGGCTGGAAACCGGCCGCTTCGCAAGCTGCGGTGAAGCGGTCGCGGACACTGTCCATCACCCATGACTCCTGCGCCAGGTCCGCGAAGTTGATCTCAGGCTGATCGGCTAACGGATGCTCGCGGGGGAGGAGAACACACCTCCGATCGCTCATCAGAGGGATCCGATGCAGCTCCCTTTCAGCTGCGCTGGCGGCCTCGTTCGTCCAGTCGCACATCACCGCGAGATCGATCTCGTTGCTGATGACAAGCGTCGTGGCCTCCACCGGTTCCAACTGCCGGACGACGACCTTCGGCGGGGTGCCCTGCCCGGCGGCGAGCAGGTCCAGCATGACGGGCACGAGTGTGGAGCAGCTGCTCTGGAAGGCGGCGAGGCGGACTACCGCCCCCGCGTCGGCGCTGAGCGCGGCGAGGTCGGCCTCGGCCGCGGAGAGCGCCGCAAGCACGATGTCGGCATGGGCCGCGAGACGCCGACCTGCTTCGGTTAGGCGAACATTGCGGCCGGATTGCACTACCAGGGGTATGCCGGCGGCTCGCTCAAGCTGACGCATCTGGTAGCTCACTGCGGGCTGCGTGTAACCCAAAACGTTGGCGGCCGCCGTGTACGAGCCGGTACGTGCCACCTGCGCCAGGGTGAGGAGCTGACGTGCGTCGAACATGAGCTGAGCATATAAACCTACTTTATCGGTAGGTTAAATTTTCTCATTGGACGGCCGGTCCTCCAGCGGCAACGCTTGCCCATGGCGGGTTCGCTGCCCGCTCGGTCGAGCACATCACACTGGCGACCCGTCCGAGGTGTTCGCCGGTTCCGAAAGGTTGGCAATGGCACTTATTCGCACCCCTCGTAGACAGGTAGAAGCCGGATCGCGGCTCAGGTTCGCCGGCACTGCGGCAGCTCTGCTCCTGGCTGCGACCGTCGCCGGTTGCGGCGGGCAGAGCGTCAGCCTGCCGGGCGAGCAGAGCGGCGCCGCTCCAGGGGGCGACAGCATCGAGAAGGCTCTCGCTGAGGCCCCGACTGCGGCACCCAATCTCATCCCCGCCGGCACCACCATGGCCAAGATCAAGGAGAAGGGAGCACTGACGGTCGGAGGTACGGAGACCGCGGCGCTCTTCTCGCTGCGCGATCCGATGACGGGAAAGCTCAGCGGCTTCGACGCGACGCTGTCGCAGTTGCTGGCGAAGTACATCATCGGCAAGCCGGAAACGAAGCTGGTCCAGGTCACGGCGCAGACCAGAGAGCTGTTGCTGCAGAACCAAACCGTTGACGCCGTCTTCGCCACGTACACGATCACTCCGGCTCGAGCCGAAAAGATCTCGTTCGCTGGACCGTACTACAGCTCGGGTACCTCGCTGCTGGTGAAGAAGGATCGCTCCGATATCAAGCAGGTGACGGATCTCGCCGGCAAATCGGTCGCGACGCAGTCCAACTCGACTGCTGCGACGACCCTGACCAAGCTGGTTCCGAACGCGAAAGTGTTGCTTCTGAGCAGCAACGACGAGTGCGTGCAGGCTGTCCGGCAGGGGCGTGCCGAGGCGTACGCGATCGATGAAGCGATCTTGGTCGGCAACGTGGCCCGCAATCCGGAACTCAAGGTAGTCGGTAATCCCTTCACCACGGAGCCCTATGGCATCGGCCTGCCGCCCGGCGACGCCCAGTTCAAGGCTTTTGTCAATGACTGGCTGCGGTCGATCTTCGCATCCGGGCTCTGGGAGCGAGTCTGGAAGTTGACGGTGGGAACGGCGGTCGAAGGTGCGGCGCCGACGCCGCCGCAGCCAGGATCCGTGGCCGGAAGCTAGTCGTTGTCGATGGACGTCGTTGGCCACCTTGGTCGGCTTTGGGATGGTCTCCTGGTCACTCTCCAGTTGACCATCCTGTCCTTCGCCGGAGCACTGATCTTCGGCGTCGTGCTGGCTGTCATGCGAATCTCTCCCATTCTGCCAGTGCGGGTGCTGGCTGGCACCTACGTGGAACTGGTCCGTAACATTCCGCTACTCGTCCTCTTGGTGATCTTCGTCTTCGGGGTGCCGGAGATCGGCATCATGTACTCACTCTTCCTCACCGTGGTGACCGCTATGGCCCTCTATGGGGCGGCTTTCGTGTCCGAGACGGTGCGAACGGGAGTGGCTGCCGTGACAGTCAATGAAGCCGAAGCGGCGCGTGCGCTGGGGATGACAACAGTCCAGACGATATGGCACATCATTCTGCCGCGCGCTCTACGCGCGATGATTCAGCCGCTCGGAAGCGTGTTCATCTCGATAGCGCTCGGCAGCTCATTGGCGGCAGCCGTGGGTGTGAGTGAATTGACCGGGCAAACGGACATGATAAACCTGGAATACGCCGATTCGGGTTCGACGTTGGTGATCAGTAGTGCGCTCTACGTCGGGATCACCTTGAGTGGAGGGCTCTTTTTTGGCTGGCTGGAGCGACGGCTGGCAGTCCACCGATGAGAACTGAAGTTCATCGCCTATTCGATCCACCCGGTCCCCGCGCGATACGCCGTAACCGCGTCATCACCGTCGCCGTCGCCGTCGCGCTGCCGGCCCTTGCGCTGCTGGTGATCTCGCGGTTCGCCGCCGCAGGTCAGCTCGAGCCGGGTAAGTGGTCGATCTTTGGGCAATGGCCGGTTGTCCGCTACCTGTTGGACGGCATCGGGAAGACGCTCCTCGCGACCGCGGCCGCTACGGCCCTGACCGTGCCCACCGGTCTGTTGATCGCGCTCGCCAGGTTGGCGCGCAATCCGATAACACGACTACTCGCCGCTGCCTACGTTGAGCTGTTTCGGGCGGTGCCAGTCCTGCTGTTGCTGTTCGCGTGCATGATTGTGCTGCCGCGTTTCGGCATGCGGATGCCGATATTCTGGCAACTCGTCGTTCCGATTACGCTGTCCCATGTGGCGGTGATCGCCGAGATATTCCGTGCCGGCATCACTGCGCTGCCTCGGGGGCAGGCCGAAGCGTCGTACGCGATCGGTATGACCTACTGGCAGTCGATGCGTCTCGTGCTCATTCCGCAAGCTGTGCGGCGGCTCAGGCCCGCACTCGTCACTCAACTCGTGCGGCTGCTGAAGGAAAGTACGCTCGGGTTCGTGGTCAGCTACATGGAGTTGTTGTACGCAGGCAAGGTGCTGGGCGAATACACCCACGCGCTGATCCAGACCTACCTGGTTATCGCGGCCATCTACATCGCAATCAATTCGTTGCTCTCGTGGCTCGCGGGAACGCTTGAACGTAGGTCGGTCTGAGGCTCCGAAAAATAGTCGGCCAGCTTCACAGAAAATCACATCGCCGAAAGGTTCAATCTCCAGCATGTGTCGCCTCCTCGGCATTGTCTCGTCCTCCCCGAATTCCATCACGAACCTTCTCGACGAAGACCTGCCCAGCTTCACTGCCCTCTCCCAGGAGCATGCGGACGGTTGGGGCGTGGCCTATAGGACTCTCGACGGGCTCGGTACGACGCGTTCGGTGGAGCCTGCGTATCAGAGTTCGGCCTATCACAAGGCAGTCGGTGCCATCCAGACCGATCTCGCTCTGCTGCATCTCCGGCTCGCCAATCCGGGTTCGCGGTTGACCGAGGCGAACACACATCCTTTCGTGCTGGGAGCCGCCGCCTTCGCGCACAACGGCCACTTCAGCCCGGCGGACGCGCTGGACGAACTCATCGATCCGGACCTGCTGTCGCTGGCCGCTGGTGACACCGACAGCGAACGCTACTTTCTCCTCATCTTGCAGGAGCTACGCGCTGGCGAGGAACCGGTGTCCGCACTACAGAACGCGGCCCGAGCGGTCCGGGAACGTGCGAGGTTCAGCGGGTTGAACTGTCTCCTGCTGACACCCGACGCGTTGTACGCCCACAGCGACAGTGACCCGGATTCGGAGGTCAGCCGCCGTCGGGGCCCGGACTTCTTCCGGCTCAGCTACCGCGTAATGCCAGATCGCGTCGTGGTGGCCTCCAGCGGGTGGCGGCAGCCCGAGGCCCAGTGGATCGGTCTCGGCAGCGGTACCGTGCTTCAGATCGACCGCGCCGGCCTGCGGGTGCAGGTACACGAGACAACCGGAATTCCGAGCCGCGCGCGGTAGGACCGCCGCCCTCCGCTGCCGGTGTCGGCGGGTGGGATCTGCGGTGTCAGCAGGTGAGAAGCTCCTCAGCCAGTGCCCTGAAGTCGGTGCCGCTGCCTGTGGCAGCAGTCTGAGCCGACATCCTGCTGAAGGCATTCATCCAATCCCCTATCTCTTCGGCTGTCAGGCTGCCGGAGTTGGCCCTTATGAATGCGCGCGCGGTCGCCAGGCCCTTGGTCCGCATCAGCTCCACCGCCTGCATGGCTGTCTCCGCTCCCTTTGCCCGGTGGCCAGAGTCCGCGATAAGACTGGCTCGTTGCCCGACGGGGATGTCGGTACCCTGGTCGATCAGCAGACGGGCGCGTTCGACCGGGTCCGTCGCCTCCTGATAGTCGAGGACGAAGGCTGCCTGGCCCCACGCCCCGATGTCGCCGAGCAGGGGAGTGAACCTGCTGAACCAGGGATCCTCTGCTACCTGCTGATCGTCGCGGGCCTGCTCGAGCATGGCGTCGGCCTCGAACTGCTGGACGATCGCCTTCAGGTCGTCGCGGGCCCGCCCGAGTATGGCGTCGGCTTCGACTTCGCTGCGTGCTCGGCGTTCGGCGATTTCCCGGAAGAACGTGTCGAGGACCGCCAGCTTCGCGTCCCGGTCCGGCGCGAGCAGCAGCCTGCGAACCGTTGTGCTTGTCGAGCCGTTGATCGGCTTGTTCAGCTCGGCGGCTCGTCTGAGGAAGCCTGGGTTTAGCCGGCCTTCGCCCAGGTCTTCAGCGGTGTCGGGATGCGCGAATACCCGCCACATCGGGCTCAGCGACGCCACGTTCGGGCCGTTGGTCGGCGACTTGGGCGCGTGGTGCACAATGCCGAGACCGTACGTCTTCGACAGTTCCCTGAATCGTGCGTCCAGCGCTGCCTCAGTCACCACGATCGCTTGCTGATTCTTGAGGGCGAACTGCTGAATCAGGCGTCTGGCATTCTGGACGACGTCGTCCGGGGCACCAGCGCCCCGCTTGTTGACCCCCAGGTAAACGACTTGGCGGTCGAGATCCCGTGCGGCCGTGCGGACGCCGTCCCGCGTCTGCTCGTCGGGCAGCTGGCCATGCCAGTAGACGTTGGACTGTTCCGTGTCGCGTTCGACGCCCGACGGCAACACCACGTCGGGCAGCGTGTCGTCGGGGACCAGCTCAGAAGTGGGCACGTCGATGGCGGTGGCCAGCAGGAACTCATCCATGTTGACCGGTCGGCCGTGCCCGTCGAGCACGAGCACCTCAGTGCCGGGCGCGGACAATTGCCCATACCGGTCGTCAGTGGCCGCCGCAACCTCGCCGAACAGGCCATGCGCCTGTGTGTCGAGCCACCGCAGCTGAACATGCCCACTGCGGTCGTCAGCCAGCAGCCAGTAGACGTGGGCCGGTTGTCCCGATGGCCGGACAGCCACGAGCATCATCGCACTCGGGGTGCACTCCATGGCCCGCCACAACTGCACGGAATCGACCTGATGTCCGGGCGTCAGACTTGTAGCACCTAAGGCGGTGATCAGATCTGGTAATTGCGGATCCGTGAATACGGATTCGTCGACGGTTTGGTTGCTGGTGCGGCCGTGAAACGCGACGAACGCGCCCATCGCCCGGGTCAGGCAGTCCGATTCTCCAGCGGGATGTGGGTCGGCTGCAACCTCGTTTCTGGCGATCCAGTCGCTGAGCCGCCGGGCGGAGCGACCCTGCGTAGGGTCCGTCCGTAGTGTGGCGATGGCCGCTTCGAACGGGTCCTGGGTGCCGCCGGCTGGCGGCTTCGGTCTTCCGATCTCGGCTAGCAGTTCCGCTACTCTGGCGTCCAACTCCAGCTTCCGGCGGTGCCACTGCTGCTGCTGAGTCTTCCAGGCAGCATCGAGGGCTTCGACGGGCTCGGCGGTGCCCGGTGTCGGCGTCGACGTGCTTGCGACCTCGGGTGTGGTCAGTTGAGCCAGTTCGGCGGCAAGCCGCGCACGTTCGTATGCCAAGTTCGCTGATCGCCAGGCGATGAAGCTCTGTTGCTGCAAAACGGCAGCCGAGTTCGCGGCCGCGAGCCTCTGCATTGCCCGTGGATTGTCCGCAAAGCCCAGATGGTGCGCCGCGTCGATCGTGTCCATCCAGATCGGAGCCGCATCTGGGATCGTCATCATCACTGCGGCTGTGGTGTCTGCCGCGACTCTGGATATGCGGGCCACGATGACGAGCTGCTCGGTCCACTCGATGAGGGCGCTCGGCTCTCTGCTATGGATCAGGGAGTGATCGACGACACCGCCCAGGCCGGCACCAGTGTCCTTCGAGCCAGCCATGCTGCTGGCTACGTCGGCACCTGCGCCGGCCCGGTGCGATCTCGACGCCTGGTCGCTGGCGCCCCAGTAGTCGCCCGTAGGCGCGCTGCTCGCGTCGACACGTCCAGGTGCATGGTCAATTTTTCCGGGACGTCCGCTACCCGCATTGGAGAGCATCGCGACGTCGATCCTGCGCTCGCTGCTGCTGGTGCCCGAACTGGCGCTGCGGCCGCCGCGAGTATCCCGGACATGCGGAGGCAGCACCGAGGTGAGCCGCGCGCCGACGACCCTGCTGTGCAGGGTGAGGGTCATCTTGGCACCCAACAGTCTCGGATCCCCGATCGATATTTCGAGCGGACCGGACAAGCGGGTTCGTAACGTGCCCCACAGCATGGAATGCCCCAGCGACTTGATGAGCGCGTGCGCGACGGGGCCACCGAGCTCGGCCCCGTCGCCAGCCAACCCAGCGCCGATCAGGGCTTGCATCGCTGCGGCCTGAACCGCCGCAGCGCCTCGGAAGTCGGCTACCTGGAACTGTGGGGGCAGCCGCAGCGACGAGGTGCGCTTGCGGGTGAACGAATGATCCCCCAATTGCCAGCGGCGAAGATCGATCTCGGCCGGATCAGCGGCAATTCGGGTCCATGACACGGGCGGGGGAGATACGAGATCAGCGTCATCCGTCCGGAGATGGTTGGCGAACTTGTCGGTGACTAGGTCGTGCCCGATCCGAAGCGGAGTGCCCAGCACCTTTCCTCTGTGGTAGGCGGTCACCAGCAGGGTAATTCGTTGGTGCACCTCAGCCCACGCACCCGGAATGTCGACGGCGACCATCTCCCGATCGGCGACTGTCGAAATCTTGGCGACTTGGCGGGCTTTGCCGACGATTCCGCTCGCACCACCGGCCCCTGACCGTTGCGGCTCCACGGCCCCGGCGAGGACTTCGGTCACTGTTTCGGTAGCCGCGTAATTGACCTGCCGGACACTCTTTGTGGCCGTGCTCGTCACGTCAAGCTCCAGATTTCTCGGACCCGCGGTGACCTGCGTGATCTGAGGCTTGGTTGGCTTTTTCTCGTCGTCCTGCGCAATCGCCTGCACTACGAGCTGGACCGTTCGACGGCCGGCTCGGCCTGGATAGATGAGCAGTATTGAAACGCCGCCGTCGATCAGTGCGCCCCAATTGCCCTCAAGATGCTCGCTGGTCGTGTGGTCCAAGATTGTATCGGTGTTGTCCATTCCGGTCCGATCATCGCCGATCAAAGGTTCGGCGTTGCCCGGTTTGAACTGTTGCGGAAAATTGGTTTTCCGCAACCAACTAATTACCTCGCTGCCTACCGCTCTAACGTTCAGTAGCCGCCCTGAGCCGAGGTTTCGCGGCGGGTTGAGCAGCACTTGATTCTGGACATTCAGCGCGGACGTCGGTTGGGTGTTGAAGGGCTGTGCGATAAACAGCATGGGTTCGGTGGAGGTTGGCGGCCGGGGCGGGCCCAGCAGCCCCATGCGGCGAGCCGTCGCGGACATCATCAGTCCGAACGCGGTCGCATTCGTGACGGATCGGCTGGCGCTGAAAAAACTGTCCGGACTGATCACGGGTTCGTTGACGAGAACGGCGTGGACCACGAAACGAACTTTTCCTACCACGGGAACCTGGAGCCCGCGGTCGTGATAATTGGTGTCGTTGCGTTCGATTTCTGTACTCAGGCCAGATGCCCTGACTTTCGTTCGCCCCGCGGTGCGGCGGCGGACAACCTGCCCCTGGACCGCCCCGCTCGGCGGCCCAGCGTGAGCGCCGGGGCCGGCGGAAGCTGAAACCTGCAGACCGTGCGACGTGGAATTGTTGACGGTGTGGTTCACCGCGATTCCGTGCTCGATCGCGTGTTCAAGCATGCCCTGTGGGCCGATCCGGGGCGTTTCGACAAAGGCGCGGATGTAAGCTGTGCCGCTGACCGCCGGGTCGTTGATAATTTCGCCGATACCGTGCAGAGGGACCGCCTGCCGGGACATCGTCGGCAGAAGTGCGGCCACCCGGTCCGGCGTGAGCTGCGTGTGCAGCAGGTAGTGCGCCAAGCTGGCCGGAGTGGTTGCCCCGACCGCGGTGCCACGAGGAGAGGCACCCGTGTCGATCATCTTCTGTCGTGCCTGGGTCACCGCCTCCTCGACCGCTGTCACCAAGGCGTCAGCGCCGTGGACATAGGAAGGGTGGTCCCAGTTAGTCACCATCCCCGCAGGTGCTTCGCCCAGCGTCCGTTCACGCCAATTCCGCCGTGACAACCGGGTGGGGGAGACCTTCGGCTCGGGCAGGTTGACAGCGGTCGCCAAGGCAGCCTTCTCGTCCTCGAAGGTGAGATCCCGGGAGATCGTAAACCCGACAGGAAGCCGGAATTTGAGCGTCTCGTCGTCGCCGGTGAGGCGAATAGGAGTTGGGTTGGTCCCGAGTAGGCGCTTCCAGAGTTGATTAATTCGACTCACCGGACTCTTGAGGGCGTATACCCCGACTGTGACTTCCATTTCCTGCACGTAGACCGCTTGGGCCTTGTCGCCCCCATCCAAGAAGGTCTCATTGGTGCTCGTGACTATGGCCGTTTGCCGACGACGCAAGTAGCGGAACATGGCGGCGAAGAAGCCGACACGACCGGCTCGGATCCTGGCGTTCGCGCCTATGGTGGTGTCGACCGCGCCGATGGAACCGGTGGTTCTGGTTACTCCCCGCTGCAGGCGGTGTGGCGTCGAGGGCAGCGTTCGGTCTCCGGGCGGCTTTACCGCAGTGGGCACGGCAGTCTCCGGGCCGGACTTTTCGGTCTCTTCAGACTCCTCTGGCACCGTCGTCAAGGACGTCGGTGGAGTTCGCTCCTCGTTGCGGATGCCGACATACTGCGGTTCCACATCAGGCTGGGCGCTGCGGAGGTGAACGATCAGGGCCAAGGACCGGGCGTCGTCATCGAGATCCAGCCGAACGACGATGTGTCCGGCAGACAAGCTGAGGAAGTCGGCCGCGATCCGCTTCGGCCCAGCTTGCGTGGCGAGGCTCTCTTCGTTGAGTAGAGCTTGCATGATCCGCCTGGTGACCATTCGCTTGGTACGCGGCGAGTCCCAATCCGGCAGAAAGTCTCGATAACTTTCGTTCTCTGGCCGAGCCAGTAGATCTCGGAGCCGATCGGCTATGCCGGTCGCGATTCGTTCCGCCCCGTAAATCGTCGACTGCCCGAGACGAAGGCGGCCCCCGTGCCACATGTACGTGGGCAGGCGTCGACGCGCCGTCTGCATCGTGGCGACGCGGAGGCGTTTGATCAGTCGGGCGCTTTCGGCCGATACCGCCGCCGCCTCTGTGGGCTCGAGACCGGTCGCCGGCTCGGGCGGGCTGTCGGTGGCCGCGCGATAGGTGCCGGCTGGAACTTCCTCGATCGCCTCAAGTTCCGAGGTGACGGGATCCGGGTCCGTTCCGCGGCGGTGCCAGAACCGCAGCCGGTCCCGAGACGAGACCCGCATGACTGTGGTCTGGTACCGGGTGCGCACCAGCACGGTCGGAACGTTCAATTCCTGTCCGGCGCGGCTGCTGGTAGCTGTCGTCGAGACTCCGCCGATCGTGCTGCTCCTGGTGCCCGTCAGACCGCCGGAAACAAACGTCAGGGGATGAATCGTGCCGGCGTTGGCTTGGATCCGGATGCCGTTCCGGCTATCGAGGCGAGTTCCCACCTCGCTGACAGCGGTTGGCTGATTACGAAGCCAGGCGTCCTTGGCGGGTGTGCCGACCTGCTCGGCTGACACGAGCCGCACTCGAGTCCGCAGGCCGGCGGAGGCCGGGGTCTTGAACCAGGACCGCTTGGACAAGAAGCGGGGACCGTGGATGTTGCGGAGCAGCCGTTTGAGGGCATTACCGCCCGACCAGTGGTTGTAGATCTGCTCACGGTTGTCGCTGGCGGCGGGTGCGACCCGGCCATCGTCGATCAGATTGGCAACCCCGCGGGCCAGGGTGCCGTTCTCGTCGATGACCTGCACCGTCGTCAAGTTGGGTGTCAGTAGCGTTACTGCCTCGTCGTCAAGGTCATGCCGGCCTCCGTTCGACTCCGGCGTCATGAGCGCCAAACGCTGGGTGATCCGGAACCAGTGTGATCCCATTGGTATTTCAGTCGTGCTGGCCGGCTCGGTGTCCCGCCACCAGCGCAGGGCCAGGTCTGATTCGACGAGGTATGAGTCGGCCTCGCCCCAGGCCGCCTGGTTGTCAATGGCGGTGACGCCGGCATGGCTACCCCGTGTTGCCCTGGAATCCAGGACACCCACGCTCGCGGTCACCGGTACCCCGGTCAAGGTCAGCGGTACGGCCAACTGCCAGAATCCGCGCAGCGGTCCACCCCGCGCGTGCTGCGTATTCGTCTGGTCTCGGGTGAACCTGCTGAGCCGGTTGCCCGAGTCGATCCGGACCTGATCCGTCATCTTTGGTCGCGGCGTCAGCGACATCCAGATGATCTCCTGGCGACCCGGCATCCACCAGTGCCCCGACCGGACCCGAACGCGGAAGGCCCGGCTGTTGTGCAGGAAAGTTTCAGGTTCGGTGGAGAGCGCTTCGATCAACGGATGATCGTCGGCGACCAGGTCGTACGCTGGCAAGGCGGCACGTAACTTCTCGACGATCCCCTTCGACCAGCCCGTCATGTCGAAGGGAGTCGCTGGCACGTTGAGCAGTTGCGGCACAGCCTCCACTGCCTTACGGACTTTGGTCGTATCCTCCGAGGATGCCTCCTTGACCAGTGCCCAGACTGCCTCGTCCTTCGTCTCATCGGGGTGGCGCTGCGCTGTCGGCGGGTTGGCGGAGAGCTGAGGTCGCCCGGGTGCAGGCAGGCTGGCCGCAAAGATGGGGGTTGGCCGGTGATCTATCCGCGCCTTCGGCCGAGCGCCCCAGCGCCCTGGGCGTTTCCGGCCGACGGGCGGATCGAGTATGGCCTCCACCGTGCGGTCATGCCCGAAACCTCGGATCGGTTCAGCGGATCCCAAGAGGGCGGCGATCGTGGTCGGGTTTCCGGTGGGATCGATGAGCAGGACGTGTGTGCCGGGCGCGGCGAGCTGACGATTCAAGGGAGCGCCAGCGGAGAAGTCCACCTCGGGCAACCCGGTGAGGTGTGCGCGGGCCACGGGAAGTTTGGGGATTACCCAACGTGGGACAACTCGATCCGGCTGGCCGTCCGCGACCAGGCTGTGAAGCCTGGTCGGGGTGGCCGCGAACCGCACGAATGCCAGCGTGCCTGGCGTGCGCTCCAGGGCAGCGAACAATCGCCGAACATCGCCCAACGGGCTGAAGTCTCCTCCCATCAGCTGCGCGAGCCGAGTGGGATCAAGGTCAGTGGGGATCTCCGAAGCCAAGCCCTGCTGAGGAGGGCGGCGATGCAGCGCGATGTACGACTCCAACGCGGTAACGACGGTGTCCCATTCGGACAGATCCGCGCTCGGGCGCAGGCCGTCCGCCCAGGACGAGAACGAAGACCTGCTGGATGGAGATAGACCTGCGGTGGGGAGTCCGTCGGTGCCAACGTCCCGGACGAGCGTCCGCTGAGTGTCGACCGTGTCCACTCGTTCGGCGAGGATCGGGTCGTAGACCCCGGGGCGCAGCCGGCCTGGTGGGGTGAGTGAGGCGTCGTGGTGGCGGACCAACTCGATCAGTCGCGCGGTGCGTTCCCGCAACGTTGCCAGGTACGCCGACGGTGACGTGTCGGTGTCGAGCGGGTGCCAGCTCCGCAGGGAGCGTGCCGCATCACGCTGTCGACGTAGCCGCCGCGCTGCCTGGGGGTCGGAGGAACCCAACTGCTCTATCGCCCACTGTTCGGTGAGTCGGTAGCGCTCGTCTACCAGATGCTCGGTGGGCAGCACGAGCACGGCATCCACCTCGCCGTGCGTGTCGAACGGTACGAGCCGCGGGTCGCGCGGATCCCACGACTCCGGCGCTTGTGCCAGGGTCGGTAGGCCAACCTGATCGGCGCGGGCCATTGCTGGTGCCATGCCGGCCGCGAGTCGGTGGGGTACGTGCACCATTCTCGAGAGCAGGTCCAACGCCTCATCGCGCAGGATGGCGGTGGCGGCTCCTTGGTCGATGACCGTCGTATCGATGTGCACCTGGTGGAAGCCCGGCACTGGCGGTGCGTCGAGCACCGCGTCGGGCACGACACCGCCGAAGCTGATCCACTGACCCGAGCGGACCCACGTGACGGCGAATTCGGGGCAGCCCACTTCGGCCGCGTGCTCCATCTGCGTCTCCTTCCGGCGGGTGGGTCTGCTCGGCGTGAGTGCTTCGTCGTGGACTAGAGGGCGGATATGGGTGGTACTGGCCAGGCGGTGTTGGTCCATCCGCCGTTGAAACGGAGGTCGTGGTGTGACGGCGCAACGTGCCGGTGACGTATCCTAGTATCCATATCGGTTAGGTAGTGATTCTCGTGACCGGCCCGTGCTCGGCAGACGCTCTCGGGCTCAGCGGAGTAGCGCGCGGTCGACGTCCCGGCCGCCGGTCTCAATGACGACGTTTACTCGCACGGCCCGGTGGCTCGCAGGTTGCCGACCACCATCCCGGCCGTCACGGGGTGTAGCCCGACCTGAACGACGTCCCCGCAGCGAGATCGACTCGATGCAGAGCGGGATGTCAGCTGCTGCGGCGCTGATCAGCCCTGGCTAGGCTGAATGGCATGTCCACCGATCCCACCCCGGCCGCAACCGAGCCGTCCGCTGACGATCGTCGGGGTGGCGAAGGCGGTGCTACCGGGCTGTCCGTCCCCACACCCCGGCCGGTACCGTCCATCGAAGCCGCCAACGAGCCGACACCATCCACCGAACGCTCCGCCGGGGGCGGGCTGACCAAGCGCGAACAGGCCATCCTCGCCTTCGAGCAGCAGTGGTGGCGGCATGCCGGCGCCAAGGAGCAGGCCGTCCGGGACACCTTCGGTGTCTCCTCGACCCGGTACTACCAACTGCTCAACAACCTGCTCGACAATCCGGCGGCGCTCGCCGCAGACCCGGTGCTGATCGGCCGGCTCCGCCGACTGCGCTCGTCGCGGGCCCGCAACCGCCGTCGGTGACCGCCGAGGGCCCGATCCGGCCGGCGGCCGAGAGCGAAGCCTGACGCCGCGCACGGTCTGCGCGGTTCGGCCGCTCTCGTACCCCAATGCGCCGGCTCGCCCGCTCCGACCGCGCCCGCTCGTCCCAAGACGACCGCTGCGGATGCTGCCGTTCGCTCTGCTCCCACCGCCGTCGGTTGCCGCTCTTTCGTCGGTTGCCCCCCTTCCGACGGTGTCTCCCGGTCGTCCCGCCCGACGGCCCGCATGTCGGCCGGTCCCACGGGTAGGCAACGGGCGTTCCGGGGTCGCCAGGCGACCGAGCACCCAGGAGGGGAGCGGAGCATGACGGCAACGAATCAGAGCAGCAGTGGGCAGCGGGCCCGGCAGGAGGCGTCCCGCGTCGGCCACCAGGCCACGCAGGCCGGTGGGCAGGTCGCCCACACCGCCGCCGAGCAGGGCGGGCAGGTGGCCGCCGAGGCGCGCAGACAGGCCCGGCAGCTGACCGGCCAGGCCGGCGGACAGCTTCGGGAACAGGCACAGACGCAGCAGCGGCGGGCCGCCGACGGTCTGCGCGACATTGGTCGCGAACTGGGGTCGATGGCCGAACGCGACGGTGATTCCGGGCTGGCCGGCCAGACGGTACGCCGGGTGGCCGACGCCGCCCAGCAGGCCGCCGGCTGGCTCGACGAGCGCGAACCCGGCGAGGTGCTCGACGATGTGCGCACGTACGCACGGCGTCACCCGGGGACCTTCCTGGCCGGCGCAGCGGTTGCCGGACTCCTGGTCGGACGGCTCACCTGTGGCCTGACCGGGTCGGCCTCCGGCAACGGCGGGAGCCCCGGTACGCCGAGCGCCCAGCCGGACGCCCCCCAGGGCGCACCGGCGGGGACCGGTCAGGAACAGCCGTACGTGGGGGCGGCGCGGGCGCAGAACGTCTCGCCCGCCGGCCGTCCGCAGGGCGATCTGCCCGGTGGGGTGGCGCCGTGAGCGCCCCGGAGAAGGAGCGGACCCAGGCATCGGTCGGAAGCCTCCTCGGCGACGTGACCAGGGACATGTCCACCCTGGTGCGCAAGGAGGTCGAGCTGGCCAAGGCCGAGCTGCGCGAGGAGGTCAGCCAGGCGGGCAAGGCCGGCGGTATGTTCGGCGGTGCCGGGCTCGCCGGGTTCCTGGCGGTGCTCTTCGTGTCGTACGCCGCGTGGTGGGGGCTGTCCAACGCGATGGACCAGGGATGGGCGGCGCTGATCGTCGCGGTTCTCTGGGCCGCTGTCGCCGGTGGACTCTTCCTCAACGCACGGACCCAGCTGAAGCGGGCACGCGCGGTACTGCCTCGGACGAAGCAGACCGCCCGGGAGTTGCCGGATGCCCTGCGGGGCCGGTGACCGAGTCGGTAGGGAGAGCAGACCATGTCCAGTGATCCGGATCGGATCCGGCAGGAGATCGAGACCACCCGCAACGAGTTGAGCAGTGACGTCGACGCCCTGGCCGACAAGGTCAACCCGCGTCGGATCGCCGGTGACAGCGTCGGGCAGGCCCGCGGCGCGCTCACCCGAGCGAAGGAGAAGATGATGGGCAGCTCGAACCATCTGGGGCAGGAGACCGGCCAGCGAATGTCGCACGCCGCGGGCTCCGTACGCGACGAGACCCGGTCGCTCGGGCAGCAGTCGCGCGCGCAGGCGCAGGGCAATCCGCTGGCCGCCGGGCTGGTCGCCTTCGGCGTCGGTCTGCTGGCGGCCTCGCTCGTTCCGCCGAGCGGGCGTGAACGGCAACTCGCCGGTCGGGCGAGGGAGATGGTGAGTGAGCACTCGGGCGAGCTGCGTCAGCAGGCGAGCCAGGTCGGCCACCAGGTCCAGGACAACCTGCGGGAGCCCGCGCAGCAGGCCGCCCAGTCGGTGCGGTCCAGCGCCCAGCAGGGGATGTCCGCGGTACGCGACCAGGGCCGCTCGGCCGCAGGGCAGGTGCAGGGACAGGCGCATGCGGCCGCCGACGACCTTCGGCAGCGCTGATGTGACGGGGCCGGCGTCGATGATGCGGGTACGCTCCGCGTCCGCGCCGGCCCCGGGTCGGCCGGTCAATGAGGACCTGGTCTTCCAGTTCGGCCCGCTGGTCGGTGTCCTGGATGGCGCGACCGTGCCGGATGGCTTCGACACCGGCTGCGTCCACGGGCCGGCGTGGTACGTCCGACACCTGGCCGCCCGGCTCGCGGTGGCGGAGGCGGCGCGCCCGGCGGCCCGCCTGACCAGCAACCTGGCCGCTGCCATCCTCGCCGTTCGCGCCGACCACGGTGGGCAGTGCGACCTCGACCATCCGGGCACACCGTCCAGCACCGTCTGCCTTCTGCGCGACTGTGGCGACCAGGTGGACTACCTGGTGCTCTGTGACAGCCCGCTGGTGCTGGACGTCGGCGGTCAGGTCAGCGTGGTGACCGACGACCGGCTGGACACGGCGATGGCCGAGCTGCGGCAGACGGTCGCGACCGTGCCGGCGGGCGGGTCGGACCCGGTCGCGCGGTTCCGGCACGCGGTGGGCGTCCAGCGCGAGCGGATGAACCGTACTCACGGCTACTGGGTCGCGGCGGCCGATCCGGACGCAGCCTTCCATGCGGTGACCGGGACAGCGCCTCGGCTAGGTTCGGCGGCCCTACGCCGGGCGGCGCTGCTCAGTGACGGCGCGTCGAGCGCGGTCGAGCAGTTCGGGCTGACCGACTGGGCCGGACTACTGGACCTGCTGGGCGCCGAGGGCCCGGCCGCGCTGCTCGGCCGGGTCCGGGACGCCGAGCGCGATCATCCCGACCGGCTCCGACGGCACAAGTCCACCGACGACGCCTCGGTGGTGTTCTGCGAGTTCGGGTCGGTCCAGCCGTAGGCCAGATAACGACGGAGCGTGAGGAAAGACACCCGAACCGCCCGACCGGCCGGTACCCGTCGCCGGACCGCCAGTGGATTCCGAACGGGGTGGACTTCGGCCGATGGGGCCGGCAGACTGCGGCACGTGGCGGGTGCGGTCCGGCTGGAGCCGGTGGACGAGCGGAATCTGGAGCCGTTGCTCTCAGTAGCGGCTGCGGAGGCTGAGCCGGGTGAGGTGATGCCCCCGGTCGAAGCGCCCGCCGGCTGGTCGCTCGCCCGCCGGGAGGCCTTCCGTGAGTTCCAGCGGGCGAGCTTCGCCGGCCTGGATGGCCCAACCGGTTCCCAGATGTACGCGATCCTCGTCGGCGGCGAGGTGGTGGGCATGATCCGGATGACGCGCTGTGACGAGCCGGGCACGGTGGAGACCGGCATGTGGCTCGGCCTCTCGGCGCGTGGACAGGGCATCGGCGCGGCCGCCCTGCGCGAGTTGCTCAACGTCGCCGCCCGCGCCGGAATGCGTGCCGTGGTCGCCGAGACGACACCGGATAATGCCGGCGCGCTCGCCATCCTCGAGAAATGCGGTGCGAAACTGCGCGAGGAAGACGGAAAGGTGCACGCGGAAATCTGCCTCGATTCGACGCCTCCTGCTCTCTAAAGGCTGGTTTCACCTTTGCTCCTGGGCGTTATCCCTACTCAAAGCCGCCTCAACGTCCCGTCTGTGCCGTTTGGTGCCGCCTCTCCGAATGTCCTCTCTGTGGGCGCTGACGAAAATCGTCGCAGCGGTTTCACGGCAATTCCGCCGGGTGCTGCCCGCCGGGTCCGCAACTACGGGACGCCGTCCCGCAGACCCAGGTTGCCGAGCGTGAGGTCGTCGGCGTACAGCCGGGCGCTGCTCGCGCCGGCTCCGGCCGCCGCCACGATCCCGGCGGTCTCCCGGCGTCCCGCCAGCCGCACCGGCGCGCCGGGTCGCAGGCCCAGCGCGGTGAGCGCCTCCGGGTGCAGGCGCACGATGCCCCGTCGGGCGTCCAGCGCCGCGGGCCGCAGGCTCGCCGTCAGGGTCAGGTCGGGTTGGGCCACCGCTCGACCGCAGCCGCCGACCGCCGCCCCCGCTGATCAGCGACGCGGATCCAGCGCGTCGAGCAGGGACGGGTCGCGTCGGATCAGCTCCGCAAGGCGGGCCGCCGGGTCCGGGGTCAACCCGTCCGGGCCGGGTGCCCATGCCGGCACCGTGCGACCGGAGAGCGGCCAGGACGGCGGGGGTTCCACCGGGGCTGCCGTCGGCTCCGGGCCGACCGTCACGTCCGGGCCGTCCCAGGACACCCGCAGCGGGTACGTCTGACCGTCGTGCTCCACGCGGACGGTCACCGCCAGCCCGGGGTGGATGCCGACGACCTGGCGTACCGCCTCGGCGACCTCCTCGACCGGTCCCCACCCGGCGGTGTCGGTGGGGTCGTGCCGTTCCGCGTGCCAGCCGTCGTGACGGGCCGGCCCGGCGTTGCGCCCCACCACGGTGACGCCCGGCGTGGCGGTCGGGTCTGGCGGTGGCGCGGTGTCGTCACGGTCGTTGACCAGCCGGCGCAGCGCCTCCTCGCGCCGGGCCAGCCGGGCCAGCGCCTCGTCCAGGTCGCCCCTCACCAAATCACCCCTTCCCGCCACGGCCGGAGCCGGTCGGCTCAGGCCTTCCTGTCCCGGGTGGCCCGGTCCAACGCGCGGTCCAGGACGACCAGCAGGGCGTCCCGCACCGAGAGCCGGTCCCGGGCGTCGAACTGCACCAGGGGCACGTGGTCACCGATCGCCAGCGCCCACCGGATCTCGCCGAGTTCCAGCGCCAGCCGCCCGTCGAACGCGTTCACCCCCACCACGAACGGCAACCCCGCCCGCTCGAAGAAGTCGATCGCCGGGAAGCAGTCGTCCAGTCGTGCGCTGTCGACGACCACGAGCGCGCCGAGCGCGCCCCGGGCCAGGTCGTCCCACATAAAGCCGAACCGGGACTGCCCGGGAGTGCCGAACAGGTAGAGCTTCAGGCTGCGGTCGATGGTCACACAACCGAAGTCCATCGCCACCGTGGTGGTGGTCTTGGTCGACCGTATGCCCGGATCGTCCACGCCGATGCCCGCGCTGGTCATCTCGGCCTCGGTGGTCAACGGCGCGATCTCGGAGATCGCTCCGACGGTGGTGGTCTTGCCCACCCCGAACCCACCGGCCACGAGGATCTTGACCGGTACGGGTGGCGCCGAAGGCGGCCGGTTGGTCGGTCCGGTGTCGGTCGACGGCCGGTACGGCGCTGGCGGTCCGGTCGGCGACGGCGAGCCGCCACGCCCGGTCGCCAAAGCGGCGCCCGATGCCGTGCCGTAGCGGGCGGTGGCGCTGTTGCCGGCGAGACCCCCGATTGGGGCGCCCGGCCACTCAGGAGATCGCACGAAGTCCATCAATCACTCGCAGGATGAGGTCGGGGTCGAGGGCGTCGTTCGCGTCGGTCGCGTGCACGTCCAGGTGCCCGGCGGCACGCAGGTCGCCCACCAGCACCCGGGTCACGCCGAATTGCAGCCGGGTCCGGGCGGAGAGTTCGGCTACCGAGATCGGCTCGGCGCAGAGCGCGATGATCGCCTGGAGCTCCGGTGCCAACAGGCCGACCGGCGAGCCGGTCCAGCGGGTGCCGTCCCGGCGCAGGGTCACCTGTGTCTCCAACCCGATCGCCGGATCCGCGCCGGCCACCCGCCCGGCGGTGAGCACGAACGGCCGCAGCCCGGTGGGGACGCCGTCGTCGGGCTCCGGTTCCGGCGCCGCCGGCGTGCCGCCCCCACCCGGGTGCGGCGCGCGCAGGTAGGGGCGAATCCGTACCCCGGGCTCCGGGTCCGGGTCCTCGCCGACGACGTCCGGGGTCACTGCTGGACGGCGTTCTTCAGCTCGGCGATCAGTCGCGGAGTGAGCGCGCCACCGGCCCGCCCGGCGAAGAGCGTCATCTCGTACGCGACGGTGCCCAGGTTCGCCGAGCGGTCGGCGACGACGCCGAGCACGGAACCACTGCTGATGGCGCTGATCAACAGGTACCCGTCGGCCATGTCGACGATCACCCGGTTGAGGCCGCCGAGCGCGTACCAACTGGCCGCGCCTCCGGCGAGGCTGGTCATGCCGGAGACCACGGCGGCCAGGCGCTCCGCGTTGGAGCGGTCCTTGATGGCCGACATGGCCATCAGCAGCCCGTCCGAGGAGACCGCGATCGCCTCCAGCACCCCGGCGGTGCTGGAGGTGAAGGAGTCCAGCAGCCAGTTGAACGTGCGGGCCTCGGGGCTGAGGTCCCCGCCGCTGCCCGGCTGGGTCTGGTGGTCGACGTTGTCGTGCAGGAAGGGGCTGGTCAATGTGATGATCCTTCTTCGTTCCGACGATCTGGGCTGACTTCGCGGAGAGCGCGGGCGACGCCCGCCTCGAACTCGGTGATGAGGGTGCGCACCTCGGTCGGGTCGCCGAGCTGCGGGCTGGCCGGTTGGTGGGGTGGCGAGACCTTCAGGTTCGCCCCGGGCACCCGGCGGCTCAGCCGGGGACGGCTCGGGGTGGTCCCGCCGGTGTCCGCCACGGCGGGGCCGAGGCCTCCGGGGGTGGCGGGCAGGTCGACGGTAGCGCCGGGATCGGCCACCGTGTGCCCCGCGCTGGCGGGCGGGTCGGTGACCGTCCGCATCGACCACTGCCCGACAGGGCGGCCGGCGGCCGGCGCGACGCTCGACTCGGCCCGGCGTACGCCGGACTGGAACGCCTCGACCAGCGCGCGGGCAGCGTCCGGGTCGGCGCTGGTGGCGTCGACCGGTCGGGTGGGCGC
Source organism: Micromonospora sp. DT4 (assembly GCF_049841675.1). Lineage (NCBI taxonomy): Bacteria > Bacillati > Actinomycetota > Actinomycetes > Micromonosporales > Micromonosporaceae > Micromonospora > Micromonospora sp. DT4. The sequence continues at coordinate 26,427 of NZ_JBNCKT010000015.1, read as the reverse complement.
GGCGGCGGCGGGAAGGCTCGCGCCAGGGACCCGCTGCCGGACGCGGGGGCCGGCGGACACCCCCGCCGTGGCGGTGCTCTGTGCGACAGGGGCGGGCTGCGGTGTCGTATGGGCGGTCGTGGCGGGGTCGGCCGCCTCCCGCGCGCCGAAGGCGTCCCAGGACTCGCCGGACTCCAGGCTGCGGGTGGCCCGGCTGAGCAGGTCCGTGTCGAAGCCGGCCGGTGCGGCGACGGCCGGTGCGGCGATGGGCGGTGCGGCGATGGGCGGTGCGGCGATGGGCGGTGCGGCGGCGGCCGGTGCGGCGACGGCCCCCCGGGCGCGGGCTCCTCGGGCGGAGTCGAGAGCACGCCGCCGGCCCCGGTCCGGTACGGCGGCCCGGGCGACCGTCGCCCCGGCCCGGTCGGCGCGGCGCAGCACCAGCGACGCCTGCGGGATCTCGACCTGCGCCGTCACCCCGCCCCCCACGGTGGCGGTGAGGCTCACCTCCCAGCCGTGCCGACGGGCCAGCCGGCCCACCACGAAGAGGCCGAGTACCTCGGTCGGCGCGAGGTCGAGACGTTCCCGCCGGGTGAGCCGCGCGTTCTCCTCGGCGAGCCGCTGTTCGTTCATGCCGATGCCGTGGTCCACCACGGTGATCCGGGCGCCCAGCCCGGAGGTCTCGCCGGCCACCAGGACCCGGGTGTGCGGCGGGGAGAAGACCGTCGCGTTCTCCATCAGCTCGGCGAGGGCCAGGACGAGGTCGCCGACGATGGCCGGCGCGGCGGCGATGCCCGCCGGCACCTGCACCTCGACGCGGGTGTAGTCCTCGATCTCGCCGAGCGCCAGCCGGACCACGTCGGCCAGCGGCACGGGCGCTGTGTGTGCGTCGGTGCCGGCCGAGCCGGAGAGCACCACGAGGCTGCCGGCGTTGCGCCGCAGTCGGCTGGAGATGTGGTCCAGCCGGTACAGGTGCTCCAGCCGGCCCGCGTCGGCCTCCTGCTGCTCCAACCGGTCGATGAGCGCGAGCTGCCGGCTCACCAGGTTCTGGGTACGCCGTCCGACGTGCCCGAACATCTGCGCGACGTTGCGCCGGCCGGCGACCTGCCGCTCCACGAGCTGGGCCGCGGTGTTCTGCACCCGGTCGAACGCCCGGGCCAGGTCACCGATCTCGTCGCTGGACCGGATGACCACCGGTTCCAACCGGACCGGCTGGACGCGTTCCGTCTCGTCGTCGGTGACCCGGACCAACTCCGCCTCCGCGACCCGGGCGACCCGGTCGGCGGAGCGGGTGAGCTGGGTCAACGGTCGGGCCACCGTACGCGCCACCGCCGCGCTGAGCAGTACCACCAGCGCCAGGATCAGCGCTGCCGCAGCACCGACCAGGTACGCGGCGGTCAACGCCCGGCGCTGGTCGGCCTTCACCTCGGCGAGAACATCGGCGACGATCTTCTTCTCGACGAACTGGCCGAGCCGGATCATCGTGCGGACGGCCGAGAAGAGCGCCTCCATCGGCACGTCGCGGACCGCGCCGGCCGGGTCCCGGGCGCTGGTGATCAGGAAGTCCGGGCTGGTACGCGCGGCCACCGCGGCGTCGTTGAGCTGGGCCACCTTGAGCTGCTCGGGCGTGATCAGACTGCGGAAGCGCGCGTTGTCGACCTGGAGGGCGGCGATGCACGCCACGTAGCCGGCGGTGGTGTCCGGACTACCGGTCGCCTTGACCAGGAGGCTCAGGGTGGCGCAGGCGCCGATGCCCTCGTCGGCGCGGAGCAGCCCGTCCAGGGCGAGCACCTGGCGGCCGGGCAACGTCTCGGTGTCCACGCTGAGGACCAGCCGGAGCGACCCGATCAGCTCTTTGTCGACGGGACCGAACGCGTCCATCACCTGGCGGGGGTTCGCGGTTCGGGCCAGCACCCCCCTGCGCAGGTCGACGAGCCTGGACACCCCGTTGAGCGCGTGGTCGACCTGCTCGGTCAGCGCGTCGCCGCCGTCGGCCCGCAGGTCGGCTACCCGGTCGTCCACGTCGGCCGCCTTGCGGGTCACCTCGGAGCGTTCGACCCGGCCGAGGAGGAAGCCGATCGACAGGATGCGCTCCTGCTGAAGATCCTGCACGAGGCTGCCGACCCGGCTGGCGAGCCGTACCTGGTCGGTGATGTCGGCGGCGCGTTGCGCGGCAGCTACCCGGTCGAGTACCACGGGCACCGCGAGGCCGACCATGCTCAGCAGGGGAATCACCACGAGCAGCGCGAGCTTCCCGCGGATCCGGAGCCTAGCGAGCAGCATCGAAAGGCCCCCACTGCTCGACGACCGGCTCGTGGGCCGCGCCCACCGGTTGCAACGGTCGGGTGTCGGTCGCGGCCGGCGGCTGCCAGGGGTCGCCGGGCGGCGGGGCGGCCGGGCTCGCGGTGTCCGGTGTGGCGGCTCGCCGACGTGCCCGTCGGTCGGAGGCGATCAGCAGCCCGGCGAGCCAGGCCAGCACCAGCGCGGCCACCGTGCCCGCCCCGACGGCCAGCCAGCGGTCCCGGGCCAGCCTGTCGATCCGTTCGGTGAGCAGGGTGTCCAGTTCACCGAGGATGACGGGTTGGAGTTGTCGTGCGGCGTTGCGCGAGTTGAGCGCGGCGGCGGCCAGTTGGCCGTGGTCGACGGTGCCGGCTGGGCTCGGCGTCGAGTATAGGGCCAGCGCCTCCACCGACCGCTGGTAGGCGTCGAGCGGGGTGAGCACGTTGGCCCCCAGGTCGGTGCTCTCCGAGTTGTCCACGGCAGAGCGCAGGTTGTCGACCACGTCGGTCGCCGGCGACAGGGCGGACACCCGCAGGCCGGTCAGCTCCATCAGGCTGCGGGGCCGCTCGGCGGCGGGTCGCCGGCTGGCGAGCGCACCCAGGTCGGCGAGTCGACCGGCGGCCACCACCGCCTCGGGCAGCTCCTGGCCGGCGCTGTCCTGGAGGAAGAACGAGTCGGCGCCCGGGTCACGGCCCAGCCCCGAGCTCTCCCGGACCTTGCGGTGCAGGGCGAGCAGCAGGTCGGTGACCTCGCCGTACGCGGTGTAGGCGGCCTCCGGCGCGGCGGGGCTGCGGTCGCGCAACGCCTCCAGTTTGGCCCGCACGCCGGCCCACCGTTCCTGCGTGCGCAGTTGTCCGCCGATGCGGGCGTCCACTGCGGCGGCCTGCTCGACCGCGCGGGTCAGCGGCTCGCCGGGGACACCCCGACCGGCGACGGCGGCGGCCTGGGCCTCCACCAGCGCTTCGGTGACCGGGGCCAGGGCGCGCAGGTACTCCACGCCGAGCCGTTCACGGTCGGCCAGGCTCCGATCGTCGCCGGTGTGTCGCCAGGTGGACGCGAAGAGCATTCCGACCGGCGCGAGCAGCGCGATGATGAGTAGCAACGGCAGCGACCGGCCAAGCATGGACGTCCGTCGACGGGCCCGCGGCGCGGGGACTGTCATGTGTGTCTCCTCCGGCGTCGGGCGGGGATCGGCGCGGTGTCGGGTTCGCCGACAGGTCCCGTCCACCGGACCGGAAAACTAACCGAAGCCCAGGCGGGCCGGTCGGTTGCGGCCAAGTCAGGTTTGCGTCAGCTCGAGCGATGTCACCGTTCGTCAGGGTTCCGGGCACGCTGTGTCCCACTCCTAGGTGTGACATGAAGGGATCGAGGGGGATATCCGTGAAAGATCGGAATTCACGGAATCCGAACTCAACTCACTGACCAGCGCCGGAAGATGCTCGGTCGCACCGGACCGGATCACCGATCGGGGCAACCGGACGGACGTACGGCGGATCTCAGCCAACGCTCAGGCTGCGAGCCGTACCGTGTGCCGCATGAGATCGCCGTCGCCGGCCGCGTGGTTCCGGCGTGCCCTTCGCACCCGCCGTCGCATGATTGCCGCGGCGGTGGTCGTCGTGCTGCTGGCGGTCGCCGTCGGTTGGGCGGTGTGGCCGCAGGGACCGGGCGTACGCACCCGGAGCGCGATGCTCACCGTCCGCTCCGGACCGTCCGGTGACCAACCCGTGGACCTGGACACGACCCTCTACCTCCCGCCCGACGCGTCGTCCGGCCGGAAGGTCCCCGCGGTCCTGCTCGCGCACGGTTTCGGTGGCACCAAGGAGTCGGTGCGTTCGGACGCCGAGGAGTTCGCCGGACGCGGGTACGCGGTGCTCACCTGGACCGCACGGGGCTTCGGCCGCAGCGGCGGCGAGATCCACCTGGACAACCCGGACTACGAGGTGCGCGACGCCCAGCGGTTGTTGGACTGGCTGGCCGCCCGCCCCGAAGTGCGTACCGACGCCCCCGGCGATCCGAAGGTCGGCGTGGTCGGCGGCTCGTACGGCGGTGGCCTGGCCCTGTTGCTGGCCGCCCAGGACCGCCGGGTGGACGCGATCGTCCCCATGATCACCTGGAACGACCTGTCGCGTGCCTTCCTGCCGGAGAGCGCCGGCGGCGCGCCGACCGAGGGCGTGTTCAAGAAGGGCTGGGCCGGCCTCTTCTTCGATGGAGGCGGCAACGTGGGCAGCGGCCCGGCCGGGCTCTCCGGTACGACCGCAGCCCAGCCCGAAGGGGCACCCGCGTCCGCCGGCCCACCGAGCCCGGGGCCGGGCACCGGCCCCGGAACCGCGCCCGGTGGCCTCCCGGCCGGCGCCGCCGACCCGTCCTGCGGGCGGTTCGCCGCCGACGTCTGTGCCGCGTACCTGCGGATCGCCACCACCGGCCGGGCCGACCAGGCGGCCGTGGACGTGCTGCGCCGGTCCAGCCCGGCGGGTGTGCTGGACCGGATCAAGGCCCCCACCCTGCTGGTGCAGGGCGAGGCGGACACGCTCTTTCCCCTCGGCGAGGCGGACGCGAACGCCGAGGGCATCGCCGCCACCGGCACCCCGGTGCGGGTCGCCTGGTTCACCGGCGGCCACGACGGAGGCACCGGTCCCCGCTCCGATTCGGACCGGGTGAAGTTCCTGACCGTCCAGTGGCTCGACCACTACGTCAAGGGCGAGGGGGACGCCCCTGGCGACGACTTCACCTGGTCGCGGATCGCCGGCTTCGACGCCCTCGACCGGGGTCTGGTCGCCACCGGTTTCCGCCGCGCCGGCTACCCGGGCCTCACCGGTAACGCCCGCCGGGAGGTGGAGGTCGCCGGTCCGGCGCAGCCGATCGCGAACCCGCCGAACGGCAACCCGGCCGCCATCTCCTCGATCCCGTTCGCCGGTGGCCTCGCCTCGCTGCTCGACGGGGTGGCCGGCGACATCCCCGGCCAGCACGCCCGCTTCGAGTCGGCACCGCTGACCGAGGCCGTGGACGTGGCCGGCGCGCCCACCGTGACCGTGCGGGCCGCCTCGCCGACCGGGGAGGCGGTGCTCTTCGTCAAGCTCTACGACGTCGACAAGGACGGCGCGGCGACCCTGCCGAACGGGTTGGTCGCCCCCATCCGGCTCACCGGCCTGCCGCAGCGGGTGCAGGACGCCCGCCCGGTCACCGTGACGCTGCCCGGGATCGTCCGCCGGATCGAGGCGGGGCACCGCCTGCGGCTGGTGGTGGCCAGCTCCGACCAGGCGTACACCACGCCTGCCGCGCCCACCGTCTACACGGTCGCCGCGGACGGCGCGGTCACCCTGCCCACTGTCGACGGCGAGCCCATCCCCACCGCCGCGACCGTCTGGCGCTGGGTGCTCGCCGGCCTGCTCGCCGCCATCCTGCTCGGGCTCGTCGTGGTCGTCGCCGTGGTGCGCCGCCGACACCGTCGCCAGGACCGGTCGGTGCATCCGGAGTACGCGGACACGCCGCTGGCCGTGCGCGCGCTGCGCAAGGAGTACGCGGACGGCTTCGTGGCGGTGTCGAACGTCGGCTTCGAGGTGCACCCGGGCCAGGTGGTGGGCCTGCTGGGGCCCAACGGCGCGGGTAAGACCACCACCCTGCGGGTGCTGATGGGGCTGACCCAGCCGACCGCCGGGGAGATCTATGTCTTCGGTCGACGGCTGGTGCCCGGCTCGCCGGTACTCTCCCGCATCGGCGCGCTGGTGGAGGGGCCGGGGTTCCTGCCGCACCTCTCCGGCCTGGCCAACCTGAGGGCGTACTGGCGGGCCACCGGGCGACCGGCCGAGGACGCGCACTTCGACGAGGCGTTGGAGATCGCCGGGCTGGGCGACTCGGTGCACCGGAAAATCAAGAACTACAGCCACGGCATGCGGCAGCGGCTCGCCATCGCCCAGGCCATGCTCGGCCTTCCCGAGCTGCTGGTGCTGGACGAGCCGACCGATGGGCTCGACCCGCCGCAGATCGCCGAGATGCGCCGGGTCCTGCAGCGGTACGCCACCGACGGTCGGGCGGTGCTGGTCTCCAGTCACCTACTGGCCGAGGTGGAGCAGACCTGCACGCACGCCGTGGTGGTGAACAAGGGCCGGATCGTGGCGTCCGGGCCGGTGCAGGAGATCGTGGGCGAGTCGCCGAGCGTGCTGTTCGACGTCACCGATCCGGAGGCGGCGCGGGCGGTGCTCGACCGGCTGCACGGCGTACGGGTGCTGCCGGAGAGCGACGGGCAGTTGGTCGTCGACACCAACGGCACGGCTCGTAGCGAGGTGGTGGCCGAGCTGGTGCGCGCCGGCATCGGAGTGGACCGGGTGGTGCCCCGGCGGCGCCTGGAGGACGCGTTCCTCGCCCTGGTGGGCGAGAACTCTCGGGGAAGCGGTGACCGGTGATGGCTGGATCTTCCGTCGAGGCGCCGGTGGGCGTCACCGATCCGGCCGGCGCGGCCCTCGGCTACCGGCCGTCGGCCACCATGCCCTTCGCGGCGGAGTTCCGCCGGCAGGCGTCCCGGCGGCGGACCCAGCTCGCGCTCGGCTTCATGGTGCTGCTGCCGCTGATCATCCTGATCGCCTTCCAGTTCAACTCCGGCGGTGACGACGACAACGGCAACAACGAGTTCGCCAGCCTTGTCGACCTGGCCACCTCCGGCGGGCTCAACTTCACCCTCTTCTCGATCTTCGTATCGGCGTCGTTCCTGCTGGTGGTGGTCGTCGCGCTGTTCTGCGGCGACACGGTGGCCAGCGAGGCGAGCCGGGGGAGCCTGCGCTACCTGCTGGCCATTCCGGTGCCCCGGGCACGGTTGTTGACGGTGAAGCTGGTGGTCGCGCTCGCGTACTCGGGTCTGGCCCTGGCGCTGTTGGCCGGCACCGCCCTGCTCGCGGGCACCCTGCGCTACGGCTGGTCGCCGCTGCGCAGCACGGTGGCCGCCGAGCTCGAACCGGGCGAGGGGCTGCTCCGCCTGCTGGCGGTGCTCGGCTACCTGGCGGTCGTACTCCTGGTGGTGGCCGGCCTGGCGTTCCTGCTGTCGGTGACGACGGACGCCGCGCTGGGCGCGGTCGGCGGAGCGGTGCTGCTGTGGATCCTGTCCAGCATCCTGGACCAGATCATCGCCCTGGGTGTGCTGCGGGACTTCCTACCCACCCACTTCAGCACCGCCTGGCTGGGGTTGCTCTCCACACCGGTGCAGACCGACGACGTGGTACGCGGCGGCATCTCGGCGATCAGCTACGCGACGCTGTTCTGGGGGTTGGCGTTCTGGCGCTTCACCCGCAAGGACATCACGTCGTAGCCTCCCGCCAGGCGCTGACCCCGATCCGGCCGGAAGCGAGCACGGTCACGGTGATCAGCGGACCCAGGGTGTCGGTGTTGATAAACCGCTTCCGGCCGTTGATCTTTTCCCCAGCGTCGTAGCCCTATCGTGACCCTCCGGTGAGAGCTTGGGTGATCTCGGCGGCGTCGAACCGGGCCGGCTGAAAGTCGGCGGCCGAGGCCAGGCCGAGCCATTCCAACCGATCGCCGTGCTCGGGGTGGCTCGGGTCGCCCAGCACCTCGACCAGTTCGGCGTAGCCCCAGACGCCGCCGCAGTCCTCTGGTGGCGCGGCCCGGCGACCCCCCGTGCACCTCGGGTACGCGACGGGCTGCCGGTCCAGCACCTTCTCGACCGTGATCTCGTGCGTCCAGCTGTCGCCGAAGTCGTACGTGTAGCGCAGCCGGTCACCGACGCCGGGCGCGACCTGTTCCAGGGTCACCGGGGCTTCGGCGCGGTGACTCAAATCCCGGTCGGCGACGCCGAAGTCGCCGTACGGCGTCTCGAAGACGTGCAGGTGCGAGTCGTCCCAGTCGAAGGCCACCTGGATGATGTCGTGCAGGTCGGCAAGGCTGGTGTCGGCGGGCACTTCCAGCCGCCGCCAGATCGGCGGCTTCGCCCCCCGCAAACCCACCTTGAGCTGGTAGATGGGCGCGGCCGGGCCGGACTTCCTCCGCTTCGCCGGCAGTTTCCGCCCGCTGGTGGCCCGCCGTGAGCGGGTCTGGATCTGCGCTGCCTGCGCGGCGATCTGGGAGATCATCTCCAGCAGGTCGAGGGTGGGCTGGCGGCTATCGCCGTCATGCCGCACTGGTGGGCGCGTCGGCTCGGGCAGCGTGCGAATCCGGGCCCGCAGCAGCAGCGCCAACGTGTGATAGTCGGGCCCGTCCTCGTCGTCGGACTCGTCGTCCAATTCCGACGGGTCGAGGTCCCGGTCGTGGTCGGCGCGGGCGTCGAGGGCCCGTTCGACCTGCCACCGGCACTCGGCCGGGTCCAACAACTGCTCGGCGATCGTCGGACCGGCCTGACCGACGTCCTGCCGAATCGTGGTGACTACCTCGTCCATCGCGTCAGCGGGGAAGAGCACGATGTCGGCCGCCGCGTCACAGTCGAGGTGGTCGACGTGGATGACGAACCCGTACGAGCGTCCGGCCCGCTCGAAGACGCTGACGAGTATCGACGCGTCGCCCGCCGGGTCGGCGAACCGTCGACACGGGCCGACCCGCACGGGCTGGCGCAGCTCGCCGGCCCAACCCGGGGCGGCCACGCCCGCGTCCATCAGCCGCTGGCCGGCGGCCCCGGCGACGGTGCCCTCGCGGACGGAGTCGATCGCGAGCAGCACCGCGAGCGCTTCCGGCGTGCCGACCGCGGCGACGGCCGGCAGTATGCCCTCGTCGAGGGCCTTGATGAAGTCCTCGCCGGCGAGGTCACCGGCGGAGAGGAACGTCGCGGCGAACAACTCGGCCTCGATCGGGTCATCCGCCTTGACCAGGTTGGCGCCCTCGTCAACCAGATCGTCGATGAAGCTCTGCGGATCGAAGTCCGCATCCGAGCAGGCCGGGCAGTCGCACTGGACCGGCTCGACGGGACGGGCCCGGCGCACTACCTGCTGGCCCGAGCGGCTGGACCTGGCGCGTTTACGACGGCGGCTCTCGTTACTCATCAGAGCATGCTTTCACGGCGGTCAGGAATGGACCACACATGACCCGCCGGGGTGGTCTGCGGGCAGGGTGCAGCGGGCGCCGCCGGGCAGCCGGTGGTCGCACCAGACGCGGGTACGCACGAACTGGCGGTCCTCCTCGCTCAGCGTCGTCTCACCGAAGTCGATGGCGGTGACGTGCCCGAGCGAGTCACGTAGCGCCTCGGCCAATGCCCGCGCGCCGTCGACGCTGGTCAAGGTCGTAGGTAGGTGCACGATCCAGCGCGGCGGTACCTCGTACTCCGTCATGACTTTTCCCTTGGCTCGGGCGGCGCCGGGACGGGCGCGACCGGCCAGCACCCGTCCCGGGCCGGCCTCAAATGGTCGCTCCGGACAACCCCTCGGTGTACGACGTGAGCGCCTCGACGGCCGCCGTCAGGCTCTCGGCCATCAGGTCGAGCTGTTCGGCGGCGCGGGACCACTGCCCGCTCGCCGCCTCCGCGGCCAGGTCGGGCTGACCGGCGTCGGCGAGCTGCTGCCGAGCTGTGGTGATCCGCGCCGGAAGCTGACCGACCCGCGCGGCGGCGGCATTGAACTGGTCGCGGGCGGTGTCCAGCACCTCGACCAGGTCACCGATGCTGGGCTGACCGGCCGCCGTACGTAGCCGGCTCACACCGTCGCTGAGCTGCCGCTCCGCGTCGCCGGCCAGGTCGAGCGCGTCGTCTCCGCGACGCCGCGCGTGCCGGATCGCCGGGTGGGCGCAGCCGGCGCTGGTCCGCTCCAACAGGACGGTCGCGGCGGCCACCGCCAGGTACGTCTCGCGCACCTCGCCGGCCACCTGGTCGATTTCCCAGGCGGCGCTCGCCTCGGTCACGGTCATCGTTGAGCCTCCTCGTGCGGTCGTCGGGGTGCCGGGGCAGCGCGACAACCAGCCCGGATGGGGGACATCCGAGCCGTCCTGCGCGCTGCCCCGGCAGTCCGGGCGTACACCCGGAGGGACGAAGCTCCTGCTGCCGAGCGAGGAGGTTCGCAGCTCCGACAGTAGGTGTCTAAGTTATCTACGTCAACATCGAAGTTGTAGGTAACTAAGTTGGCGTGTTGCAATGGTTGGGCCGAGCGAGGAGTGCTACCTGATGCCCAACCGCATTGCCGACTACATCCGTGTCGTGAACACCATCACCACGCAGATCGACGAGGGTGAGCTGGCCCCTGGGGACAAGCTGCCCACCTATGCGCAACTGGCCGAGCAGTACAAGATCAGTGTCACGACGGCCCAGCAGGCGCTGCGGATTCTCCGCGAGCGCGGCTTGGTGGAGGGGCACCAGGGCAAGGGCACCTACGTCGCCGAGAAGCCCGAGAGCGTATAGATCAGATCGAGCGTAGATAGCCCCGAAGGCTGTCCATCGACAGGTGCAGCAGTGTGCGCGCTTCCTGCACCGATCGGCGAGCACCAGTCGGTTGGCCTCCGATCCGTTGCAGGACTGCCGGACTCGCGCCTGCGAGTACCGTCATCAGCGATGCCGGGCTGGAGCGGATGCTCGGCGAGAGCGGCGTTGGCGACAAGCAGGACATCGACCAAGCCCGGCGGGCTTCCGAGGGCCTGGGGCTGTTCATCCGCACCTTGACCGGGCTCGACAGGGCGGCGGCTCAAGAGGCGTTCAGCGAATTCCTGATCGACCGCACACTCAACGGCGCCCAGCTCGACTTCATCAACCTGATCATCAACGACCTGACGATGAACGGTGTCATGGAACCGGGGCGCCTCTACGAGTCCCCGTTCAACGGCGTCGCCCCGCGCGGTCCCGAGGTGCTGTTCTCCAACGATGATGCCGACCGCATGGTCTCGATCCTCCGGTCGATCAAGTACAAGCCATCTCGGCGAGCGAGGTGGCGTAGCGACCGAGTCGCCGCACTGGTGGCAGCCGCTTGCCCCACATTCGGGGCAGCTCGACAGGGTGTACGGGTACTACGCCAGCCGGTACGTTGAGGGTTCGGGAGCGCTCCCAATGCGCGAAGGCCACCGCTGCGGGCGGATCAAATCAGGGCAAATGCGGCCCAGGTGATCGCGCTCCGAGTGCTCCCGCCGGGGATTTTCCCACCATCAAGGATGTTATTAACATCGATGCCTTGAGGCCCCATCATGGGAGAGATCTGTCCCCTTCGATGGAGGTCTCCATGAACGTCTCTCGGCTCGGCGGGCCGACCCTCTCCCTGTTCCGCATCGTGATCGGCCTGCTGTTCACGCTGCACGGCCTCTCCTCGGCCTTCGGGTTGTTCGGCGGCAACCCGATGACTGGCAAGGCGGTACCGCTCGGCACCTGGCCGGGCTGGTGGGCCGCCCTGATCCAGCTCATCTGCGGCGCGCTGGTGCTGGTCGGGCTCTTCACCCGACCCGCCGCGCTCCTCGCGTCCGGCTCGATGGCGTACGCCTACTTCGTCGTGCACCAGCCGGACGACCTGCTGCCGCTACGTAACGGCGGTGAACTGGCAGCCCTCTTCTGCTGGTCGTTCCTGCTGGTCGCGACGCTCGGCTCGGGCCCGTGGGCGCTCGACGCGCTGCTGTTCCGGCGTCGCGCCGACGCGCCGGCGCCGTCGATGGCCGAGCCCAGCCCGGTAAACGCCTGACCGCACCCGTAACGCGCGTCGCCGGAGCTTCGGTGAATCGGCTTCGGCGACGCGCTTGTCACAGTCGCGCAAAGTGGAGCCGAGAAGTTCGCGGGCCGATGGGCTGCCGTCCGTTACCCGTTCAACTAGCCAGCAAAGCCGGTGCTGGGAAGCCCGCCGGGCGTTGGCGCATGACCTCCGCGATCGTGGTTTCGCCGGAAAGTCCGAGGTCGCCCAGTGGTCGGGCCTCAACGTCAAGATCCTCGGCGTTGGTGAGATGAAACGACCACAGGAGCTCGTCAGCTACGTTGCACACCACTACCGCTGCATCGCCGGACGGATGAAATTGCATGGAAAGATCATGAAGGGTGTCTGAGGGAACCGCGGCGATGAAGAGGATCGATGACGTTTTCAGGCATTTTTCAGCACCTCCCTGGCTTCCTCGGGGGTGAGCCCGACCTGTTGTACCAGTATGACGCCGACCGTGCGCGGTGAGACGGTGGATTTGTCATGGAAGGCAAACGTGATCGGCGGGCGGCCATGGCTAACTGAGCGCATCTCACGGGCATCACACCACCCCGTTTTGGCGACACTGCCCTGTCTTGTCTATGCGAGTGGGCGGGGAGTGAGGACCGCGTCCGGAGGCCGGGGTAGAGCGTGTCCACCTCGTCGCGGCGCAGTCGGACCAGGCGGCTCGTGCCGGCGGCCCGGGTGCGGGTCAGGCCGGCCTCGCGCAGCACCTTGAGGTGGTGACTTCGGGTCACCTTCGAGACGCCGAAGTCGAAGCTGCCGCACGCGGCCTCGCCGCCGTCGTCCTGGTCGCCATCCTGCTGCTCCGTGAGGGATCGGCCGCCGTCGGATGGCAGCACGCGCCGGCCGCTGCCGACCTCGTGGCGGTCGCTCCGCAACTGGCGTACGCCGTGCTCGTCGCCGCCCCGGCCGACGGCGGTCACCGATCCCGTCGCGGTGGTCTACCCGGTGACGGTGGCCTCCCGCTGACCCACTTGCTGGGATGCCCGGTGGAGGCGCCGGGCAACGTTGCCTAGACTCGACGGCACAACTGCATACCTCATCCAGAGGGGCTGAGGGATACGGCCCGACGACGCCCCGGCAACCACCCCGCGCGCTCACTGCTGAGCGACCGGCGGGGCAGGTGCCAATTCCGTCCCCGCCGCACCGTGCGATGCGGGGAAAGATGAGAGGACTCTCGCCATGACGTCGACGCTCGCCGCCTCCGGCATCGACACCTCCGCCAGCCCCGCCCGCGCCCTCGTCTGCCGCGCCTGTTCGGCCCGCTACCCGCTCGCCGCCCAGCACGCCTGTTACGAGTGTTTCGGTCCGCTGGAGGTCGACTACGACACCGCGGCCCTGGCCGCGGTCACCCGCCAGCAGATCGAGGCCGGCCCGAACAACATCTGGCGGTACGCCGCGCTGCTGCCTGCCGGGCAGGACCCGGCCACCCGTGTCACCCTCGATCCGGGGCTGACCCCGCTGGTGGCGGCGCCGCACCTCGCCGCCGAGCTGGGCATCACCGCGCCGCTCTGGGTCAAGGACGACAGCGCCAACCCGACCCACTCGTTCAAGGACCGGGTCGTCTCGGTGGCGCTGACCGCCGCGAAGGCGCTGGGGTTCACCCGGTTCGCCTGCGCCTCCACCGGCAACCTGGCCAACTCGGTGGCCGCGCATGCGGCCCGCGCCGGCGTGCCCTCGATCGTCTTCATCCCCTGCGACCTGGAGCAGGGAAAAATCATCACCACCGCGGTGTACGGCGGCGAACTGGTCGCCATCGACGGCTCGTACGACGACGTCAACCGGCTCTGCGGTGAGCTGGTGGAGACCGACGAGTTCGAGGACACGGCGTTCGTCAACGTGAACGTCCGGCCGTACTACGCGGAGGGCTCCAAGACCCTCGGCTACGAGGTGGCCGAGCAGCTCGGTTGGCGGATTCCGGCCCAGGTGGTCATCCCGATGGCCAGCGGCGAACTGCTCACCAAGATTGACAAGGCGTTCTCCGAGCTGGTCGAGATCGGCCTGGTGGAGGCCCCGGCGGGCGGCTGGAAGGTCTTCGGGGCGCAGTCGGCCGGCTGCAACCCGATCGCGGCGGCCCTGCACGCCGACACCGATACGATCACCCCGGTCAAGCCCACCGGCATCGCCAAGTCGCTCAACATCGGCGACCCGGCCGCCGGCCTCTACGCCCTGGAGGCGGTGCGCCGCACCGGCGGTTGGATGGAGTACGCCGAGGACGACGAGATCCGCGCCGGCATCCGCGACCTGGCCCGTACCACCGGCGTCTTCGCCGAGACGGCGGGCGGCGTGACCGCGGCGGTGCTGCGCAAGCTGGTCGAGTCCGGTCGGCTCGACCCGACGGCGGAGACGGTCATCTTCAACACCGGCGAGGGTCTGAAGACCATTGACGCGGTGGCCGCCCAGGTCGGCCCGACCCACCAGATCAAGCCGTCCCTGCGTGCCGCCCGCGACGCGGGGCTCCTGGGCTGAATCCGCCCGGTGACTGGGTTTTCGCTGTGAGTGTGGAAAACCCGCCGCTCAGGACTTGACGGCAGGAACCGGACGGCGCAAGATGCTCCGTGCGGGAGGGCATTTCGCCGAAGACTTTTGAAGTTCTTGCGACCCAACGCCGGAGGCGTTGTGCGAATGTCCCTCCCGACCACGTCCGACAGGGCCAGCGAATAATCGCTGGCCCTGTCGCTTTTGCTCCTGCCAGGCTCACCCGCATGAGCATCACGATCGCGCCGTTCGACGGCACCGACCGGGCCGCGGTCGACGAGGCGTACCGGATCGGCGCGGCGGCCACCGAGGCCGACCTGCCCGACCTCCCGCCGTCCTGCCGGCAACGCTTCGACGCCCAATTCCACCCCCCGATGCCCGGCACCCGCTCCCTCTGACGGGTCTGCGCCCCTACTGTTCGCGGAGCTCCGTCATGCATGATGGCGGCATGACGGAGACCCCGCATCCCCTGTACGACAGGCACGCCGACACCCTCAACCGTGCGCTGGCCGCGATCACGGAGCGGGGCTACTGGTCCGCCTATCCCGAGTCCCCCAGCCCCCGCGTGTACGGCGAGACCGCCGCCGCCGACGGCAAGGCCGCCTTCGAGGCGTACCTCGGTGGTGATTTTCCGCTCGACCAGCCGGGCACCGGCGGGCGGATCGCCACCGAGACGAGCCCGTTCGGGGTCGACCTGGCGGTGCGTTACCCGCACGCCGGCACCGACGAGCTGGTCGCCGCCGCCTCCGCCGCGCTGCCGGCCTGGCGCGACGCCGGTCCGCAGGCCCGGGTGGGCGTCTGTCTGGAGATCCTCGACCGGCTGCACAAGCACATCTTCGAGCTGGCCAACGCGGTGCAGTTCACCAGCGGGCAGGCGTTCGTGATGGCCTTCCAGGCCGGCGGCGCGCACGCGCTGGACCGGGCGCTGGAGGCGCTGGCGTACGCGTACGCCGAGATGACCCGGCACCCGGGCACCGCCGGCTGGGAGAAGGCCGCCGGCAAGGGCGACCCGCTGCGGATGACCAAGACGTTCCACGTGGTGCCGCGTGGCGTGGCGCTGGTGATCGGGTGCAACACGTTCCCGACCTGGAACTCGTACCCCGGGCTGTTCGCCTCGCTGGTCACCGGCAACCCGGTGATCGTGAAGCCGCACCCGCGCGCGGTGCTGCCGCTGGCGATCACCGTGAAGTACGCGCGGGAGGTGCTGGCCGAGGCCGGCTTCGACCCGAACCTGGTCCTGCTGGCCGCCGAGGCGCCCGGCGAGAAGCTCGCCAGCGACCTGGCCCTGCACCGGGCCGTCAAGATCGTCGACTTCACCGGCTCCACCGAGTACGGCGACTGGTTGGAGACTCACGCCCGGCAGGCATCGGTCTACACCGAGAAGGCCGGCCTGAACACGGTGGTCATCGACTCGACCGACGACTTCGCCGGCATGTGCCGCAACCTCGGTTTCACGCTGACCCTCTACAGCGGTCAGATGTGCACCACCTCGCAGAACATCCTCATCCCGGCCGGGGGCATCGAGACCGATCAGGGGCACAAGAGCTTCGACGAGGTGGCCGGCGGGATCGCCGCGGCGGTCGGCAAGCTCACCGCCGACCCGGCCCGGGGCGTCGAGCTGACCGGCGCGATCGTCAACGAGGGGGTGCTGGAGCGACTGGCCGAGGTGACCAAGGTCGGCTCGCCCGTGCTGGAGTCGCGGACGGTGGCCCACCCGTCGTACGCCGACGCGGTGGTGCGTACCCCGACGATCGTGAAGCTGACCGCCGGCGACGCGGACACGTACGGCCGGGAGTGGTTCGGGCCGATCTCGTTCGCCATCGCGACCGACTCCACCGCGCACAGCCTGGAGCTGCTGCGCAAGACCGTCGGCGAGAAGGGCGCGCTGACCGCCGGGGTCTACTCGACCGACGAGGCGGTGCTGGACGCCACCGAGGCGGTCGCCGTCGAGGTCGGGGTACACCTGTCCTGCAACCTCACCGGCGGTGTCTTTGTGAACCAGTCGGCGGCCTTCTCCGACTTCCACGGCAGCGGCGCCAACGCGGCGGCCAACTCGACCCTGACGGACGGAGCGTACGTGGCGAACCGCTTTCGCATCGTGCAGTCCCGCCGCCCTGTCTGACTGGTTGTGGTTAGGGGTTTCCGGGGCAGCCCGCCCCGCTCCGGGCGGTCAGGCTTGATCCCCGCGCGGGGCGGGCTGCCCCGGAAACCCTCACGTGGACGCGGTTGTCGCTGACGTTGCGGCCTTAGGACATCACCGGGGTTCTGCCCTGGGACGGGCTCACTTGTTCAGCCCCGGATCGTTCGGACAACGAGTTGCCGCCCGGGTGGCGTACACGTCGACCGGTCCCCACAACGCGCAGTTCGTCGCGGACCCGGGCGGTCGGCTCGTCGGGCACGCCGGCGGAACGGTCGCTCGCCGTTGGCCTTCCTGGAGACGTTGGCGGACGCCGCGGCCCGACCGGCCTACCACAGGGGCGGATGCGCACCGCGATACACGGCGGCCAGATCGCCTACATCCGGCCAAAGGCAACCATCGTCATGAATCAGTCAGCGCGGTCGAGGCGCCCTGGTCCATGCCCGATTTGTGGTCGTGCGCGACCGTCACTCCTCGTGTAGCGTGCGATTTCGATCACCTCTTTCAGCGGTCGTCGTCGATCGCCGGAGCGGTGGTCCGAGGGCGTCCGGCCGTGCCGGCGTCCGGGCAGGCAACGCCGCGCAGAGTGAGGGAAGTGCACCGTGGCACAGGGTTCCGTGAAGTGGTTCAACGCCGAGAAGGGCTACGGCTTCATCGCCGTGGACGGCGGTCAGGACGTGTTCGTCCACTTCTCCGCGATCGAGATGGACGGCTACAAGGCGCTCGACGACGGCCAGCGGGTGGAGTTCGAGATCGCCCAGGGCCAGAAGGGTCCGCAGGCGGAGCACGTCCGCGTCATCGGCTGACCGATTCCCCGATCTGCTCGCCGGCGGTTCCCCCCGATCGGCTGGCGAGTCGGGGCTGCGGCGCGGACGCCCGCCCGGGAAGATCGTGAACCGTTCCAGCCGATGCTGAGGAGGGTTCATGACCGACCAGACGCCGCCACCCGCCACGCCCTCCGGGCCGGGTGAGCCGGGCCCGTCCGACCCCACCCCACCCGCCGAAGGCTCCGGCACGCCGGCCGAGTCCGGTGCGGCCCCGGGCATGCCGCCTTCGTCCGGCGCGGCCCCGGGCGTGCCGGCCGAGTCCGGCGTCGCGATGCCTCCCGTCGGCGTACCGCCGCAGGGCTGGAACCCCGCGCCGGGAGCCTGGAGTCCGCCCGTCGGTCCGCCGCCGGGCTGGGACCCCGCGCAGGGAGCCTGGGGTCAGCACGCCCCGCCGCCGCAGGGCTGGACCTCGCCTCCGGTCGGCGGCTACCCGCCGGGGGCTGGTCCCTACGGCGGACAGCCGTGGTACCCGGGGGCGCCGGTCGGCTGGTACCCGCCGGGTTACGGCCTCGACCCGAACGACCCCCTGGTCACTCCGCCCGGTGCCGGCATCGGTGCCTGGTTCGAGCGGTTCTGGGGCGCGCTTCGCCGGGGCTGGCGGCAGTTGGTGCCGATCATGCTGCTCACGCAGGTGTTGCCGGCGGCGGTGCTCTCGGTCATCTCGTTCGGTGTGGACCCGTCGCCCGGCTGGGAGGCGCAGGCCGAGACGAACCCGTCGGCCGGGTTCCCGGACAACTTCGCCACCGGCCTCTTGACCCTCGTCGTCGTGCTGGTCGGCGGCAGCCTGGTGATCGGCCTGGTGCAGGCGCTGGGCTGGGCCGCGGGCAGTTGGGTGATCACCCAGCAGGCGGCCGGCCGGCCCGCCCGCCTCGACGCGGCGCTGCGGTACGGGCTGCGCCGGGCGCTCGGCGCGTGGGGCTGGACTCTGCTGGTCAGCCTGCTCATCGGCGTCGGAATCTGCTTCTGCGTCCTGCCGGGCATCTACCTGGCGTTCGCGTTGAGCATGGCCGGACCGGTCTACCTGTTCGAGCGGGACAACCCGATCGGCCGGTCGTTCCGGATGTTCCACGACCGGCTCGGGATGCTGCTCGGGCGGGTGGCGCTGGTGGGTGTGGCGGTGATCATCGGAACCCTGGTTCCCAGCTTCCTGGAATCGGCCGGCACCACCGCGCTCGGCACGGATCCGTTCGCGTCCCCGGGCACCGCCGTCGGGGTGGTGGCGGTCATCGGCCTCGCGGCGGTGTTGGCCCTGCCGGCGCACCTCGTCCAGTTGGTCGGTCTGCTGATCACGTACGCGGAGCAACGCGCTCACGAAGGGCCCGTGAACGGGGCCACACTGGCCGCGGAACTCGGCTGACCGGGCTCATCGTGCTTGCACTCGGCAGGTGAGAGTGCTAAACAAGTCATTGGCACTCGCATACCGTGAGTGCCAATGGTCGGGACGGTGGGGCCTGGTTGTGCCGGTGTGGAGACGCCGGGGCAGCACATGGCCGGTCGTCGCGGGCTATCCGGCCCGGCCGAAGGACGTCGTCGTCGCCAGGTGGCGACGTCCCAAGGTGCGTACACCAGGCGGCCCATCCGGGGCACACATCTCGGGTGGCCCGTGAGTGTCCAGGAGGACAACGCCGTATGGCCAAGATGATCGCGTTCGACGAAGAGGCTCGCCGTGGCCTCGAGCGGGGCATGAACCAGCTCGCTGACGCCGTAAAGGTGACCCTCGGCCCCAAGGGCCGCAACGTCGTGCTCGAGAAGAAGTGGGGTGCCCCCACCATCACCAACGATGGTGTGAGCATCGCCAAGGAAATCGAGCTCGAGGACCCGTACGAGAAGATCGGCGCCGAGCTGGTCAAGGAGGTCGCGAAGAAGACCGACGACGTCGCCGGTGACGGCACGACGACGGCGACCGTCCTGGCCCAGGCCCTGGTTCGCGAGGGCCTGCGCAACGTGGCGGCCGGCGCCAACCCGATGGCCCTGAAGCGGGGCATCGAGGCTGCGGTCGCGAGCGTCTCGGAGGAGCTGTCCAAGCTCGCCAAGGACGTCGAGACCAAGGAGCAGATCGCCTCCACCGCCTCCATCTCCGCTGGTGACACCAGCGTCGGCGAGATCATCGCCGAGGCGATGGACAAGGTCGGCAAGGAAGGCGTCATCACCGTCGAGGAGAGCAACACCTTCGGGCTGGAGCTGGAGCTCACCGAGGGTATGCGCTTCGACAAGGGCTACATCTCGGCCTACTTCATGACCGACCCGGAGCGCATGGAGGCCGTCTTCGACGACCCCTACCTCCTGATCGTCAACAGCAAGATCTCGTCGGTGAAGGACCTGCTTCCGATCCTGGAGAAGGTCATGCAGGGCGGCAAGCCGCTGCTGATCATCGCCGAGGACATCGAGGGCGAGGCCCTGGCCACCCTGGTCGTCAACAAGGTCCGGGGCACCTTCAAGTCGGTCGCCGTCAAGGCGCCGGGCTTCGGTGACCGCCGCAAGGCCATGCTCGCCGACATCGCCATCCTCACCGGTGGTCAGGTCATCAGCGAGGAGGTCGGCCTCAAGCTCGACGCCGTCGGCGTCGACATGCTGGGCCGCGCCCGCAAGGTCGTGGTGACCAAGGACGAGACCACCATCGTCGACGGTGCCGGTGACGCCGAGCAGATCCAGGGCCGGGTCAACCAGATCCGGGCCGAGATCGACAAGAGCGACTCCGACTACGACCGCGAGAAGCTGCAGGAGCGGCTGGCCAAGCTGGCCGGTGGCGTTGCGGTGATCAAGGTCGGCGCGGCCACCGAGGTCGAGCTCAAGGAGCGCAAGCACCGCATCGAGGACGCCGTTCGCAACGCGAAGGCGGCCGTCGAGGAGGGCATCGTCCCGGGTGGTGGCGTCGCGCTGGTGCAGGCCGGCAAGACCGCCTTCGACAAGCTGGACCTGGTCGGCGACGAGGCGACCGGTGCCAACATCGTCAAGGTGGCGCTGGACGCCCCGCTGCGGCAGATCGCCGTCAACGCCGGCCTCGAGGGCGGCGTCGTGGTGGAGAAGGTCCGTAACCTCGAAGCGGGTCACGGCCTCAACGCCGCCAACGGCGAGTACGTCGACCTGCTGGCCGCGGGCATCATCGACCCGGCCAAGGTGACCCGTTCGGCGCTGCAGAACGCGTCGTCGATCGCCGCGCTGTTCCTCACCACCGAGGCCGTCGTCGCGGACAAGCCGGAGAAGACCCCGGCTGCCCCGGCTGGCCCGGGTGGCGGGGACATGGACTTCTGAGTCCAGTTCCGACACACCGAACGGGGCGGGCCGCTGACGCGGTCCGCCCCGTTCGTCGTCAGGTGGGCAGTGGACGCTGGTTGCGGCGCTTCTGCGCCCGGTCGTACGGCGGCAGCAGTTGGATCGGCGCGTCCACCATCTCCTGCGGCTCCTCGGTCGCCGGCTGACCGTCGGTGGTCATCTCGGCCAGTTGCTCGGCGTCGCCGTAGTCCAGTCGGTCGAACGGCAGTTGGCCGGGCAGCTCGCCGACCGGTTTCCAGGTGATCGGCGGGCCGTCCTCGGTCTGGTCGTCATCCGTGGTCATGGCTGCCTCCTCTACCAAAACGGTAGGGGGCGTCGATGCCCGACGCGGGGCAAACGGACTCGTGTAACATTTGTGATTTATGTCTTCGCCGTCCCATGGGTCGCAGATGGTGGATTGGTGCACGGCGGTGAGCGCGGGCCATCAGCGCCGTCCGCCGTACCCGTAAGTACCCGCGACCAGATCTACGTGCCCGCCATGTTCTGTGCTTCGCCTATCGCATAGTGTGACGAACAGAATCCGGATCGGAGCCAGCATCATGCCCAAGCGGGCATTCCCTCATCAGTGACCCCCTGATCGCATGAGGGCTGCCCGTGAGGGAGTTTTCGCTGGATATGTGGGTGGGAAGTGGTGGAGTGGCGGACTTCAGGGGTCTGGATTGTCCTGAGTTGCTGTTGACGTGGGTACCTTCCGGTATGCATTGGGGGCAGGGCCCGGTGCTGCCTGAGGTGCTTTCGGCGCCACCGGTTGCGGGTCTGCATCTGGTGCACCTGGATGCCGGGCCGATCGGGTCCCCGGTGGTGGATGTGTTGTTGGCGCAGCCGGTGGATGTGGCGGCGCGGGCGATAATTGTCCCGCCGATGTCGGTTGGTGCCGGGCTGGCTGTGGTGGGGGCGCTCGCTCGGGCTGACACGGTGCGCTTGCCAGTGCGGCTGCCCGGTCAGGCTCTGGCTGGTGAGGATCTGGCCAGTTTGGACCCGGAGCGGGTGGTGCCCCTGGGTGTCCAGGGGCGCTCCGCCGACTTGGCCAACGCGGATTACGTGCTGGTCCTGCCGGAGCGCCATCTGATCGCTGAATATCCCGCCAGCCCCATCGGCCTCGGCGTGACGCAGACGGCGGCGGGCACGGAGATGCCGTGGGCGGTGCGGTGGATCGGTAAACGGGCCGAGGTGGGCCTGCCGCAGCCGACCGTCAACGCGCGCTTCGGTCACCTCAGCGGCGTTGTTGGGCTCGCGACGCCGGTTGGCGCGATCCTGCCTGTCGACGGGGGAGTCATCGGGTTGTGGCGTGAACTGGCCGGCTTGACGCCCGGCCAAGCCATGCTGGTACAGGTTCGCAGCGGCGAGGAAGGGTCCACCGCGAGCTTGGTGGCGATCCGGTCATCGGACGGGATCGCCTTGCTTCATGACACCTCGTCGGGTGTGCGAGCCGCGACCCTGCCCCGGCATCCGACCGCACTCGGCATCGCTCCGGCGATCGTGCCGTTGGAGGCGATGGCCAATACGGGCGTCGCGATAAGTGTTGTCCACCGACGTGCTGTGAGTGTGTTGGCTGAGAACGGATCGACCAGGGAGATTGCCCTCGGGACTCCTCCGACCCAAGCGGCGATCATGGACCGGTTGTCCCAGGTCAATCCATGGTGGTCGCTCGGTAAAATCTTCAGGTCCAACTGCGTGTTAGCTGCGCAAGGCGTCGAGATGATGTTGGCGGAGCGGGGTGCCCTTCGGGTGCAGGTGCCGCCGTCGGAGCCAATGCGGCTGACCGATCTGGTGAACTTCGCGAACGACGCCGGGCGTGGTGTCGCGATACCCGAAGGTGGTTTCGGTTTTGTTCACACGACTGTTGGTGCGGTGCGGCGGGCGTTGGACACGGCCGCTGTGTGGGACGAGCGGGGATTCGTGGCAGTGCCAGGCCCGTCTGGTTCGCCGCGTCATGTCGTAAACGCGGTGCGGCTGGAACATGGGCCGGCGCTGCTCGACGGGCAAGTCGGTCACGCCGTCACGATCGAGGATGACACGCCGGTGTGGTTCCTGCCGCTGACCGAAGGCATCAGAGTCGATGGTCCAGCCGTCGCGGCGGCGGATCTGGGGGCCGAGCAGGCGGGAGCGGCAGGAATTGAGGTCGAGACAGAGACGGCTCTCGAGCCGCCAGCGGGCCTGACAGAAGATCAAATCTGGGGGCTCGGTGTCTTGGCTGAAAGCCCGAACGCGAAGATCGTCATTGACAGACGCGAGGGAGATTGGATCTTCGAGGCCGTCACATTTCCGGCGAGGATGTCGCAGCGGGAGGCGATCGGTCGCGTTTCGGTGGACGCCGCCATCGCCGACGTGCGGCAGGCGATCGATGCTCTCGCCGGTGGTGCGGGCAAGTCTCTCGAGGAGGCGTTGCGAAGCACAGCCTTCACGGTGACCGCAGCCGGGGAAGGCGTGACAGTCCTCGATACTGATCAATTTCCGGATTCGGGATTCTTCTACACGCAATACACCGTGGGTGTGCCGCTGGTGCAGCTTTTCTGGCTCATGTTGGAGGAAACTTCCAGGTTTCCCACGGAAGAACTCACTGAAAGCGAGGTGCGTAGTCAGCTCCACCACACTTCGGCACTCGGTTTCGCCGCAACGGTCGTCCGTGAATATGACGGCATCGAACGCGACCTCTCGAAATACGAGACATTAGAGGAGCTCGCGTATGGCTCGGACATGAACAGCACTTCGCTGGCCGGTTTCATTGCACTGGCGTACACGCAAGTGGCCGCTGCGATCTCCGGCGAAGCATTTGAGAATCTGCCGAAGAACAACACGATGATCGCTAGCCGCACTGCGCTAGCCGCCGTCCGGCGGGGCCTTCCTGGCGACACCCGTCTTTGGGTAGAGTCACGCGCGGACGATCTTGCTTATCGAATTGTGGCGGATTACGTTTCCAGAATGGTTGACGGCACGGCGGGCCAGGTCGGCGGCTCTCCGGCTAGGGTCCGATGGTTCCTCGACTCGTCTCTCGAAATGACCGATGGCTCTGGGACATACCGGCTCCGCGAGTACCTCGCGAGCATCTTCGCGGTGGGGGCCCCGCTGCTCGACCAGAACCAGGTCCTCGAGGTCCGCACCCACATGCTCACGCTCGATGACGGGCACGGACAGTTGGAAGCTATGCCGCTCGTCGTCCTGGAGCTGCGCCACCATCACCCGTTCTATCCCACTCTCGACGAGGTCGAAGCCGAGTTCCGAACCCTCGCCGGTCGCCTCGGTGAGCGAATGGATCAGTTGCTGGATCGGATCGAGTCCCGCGCCGGCGGCGCCCCCACAAAGGGGCGGTATCGCGGCGTGGAGCCGGTGGTGGTGCCTGTGCTGGCGATTACGGATGCAGCCGATTTGTCGAAAGTGCTCGATTCGGTAACCGGGCCGGTGGGTACGGTGTCCGTATCTGATCCCTTGATCGATCCTGCCTCGTGCGTGATGTTGCTGAGCGAGGCGATGGGGCATCTGTTTCCGCAGCGGTGGTTGCGTGACGTGAAAGGTGGTGAACTGGCGGGGCTGAGACACGTTTTGCCGCAGGCGGTGCGTACGGTTGACGACTCGGTGTTGGATCGACGGCAGAGAAGCCGTCTGGTCGGCGGCGCTGATCTTGTCTCTTTCACGTCGTGGAAGCAGTTGGAGGCACGGCTTGAGCAGGCCGGCACCGGTGCGGGGTCGAGTACGGCGTTGATTCTGGTCCAGCGCAGCTCCCATGTTGGACACGCGATTGGGGCGCACCGGTTCGCGAATGGTGATGTTGTCTACTTCGACTTGCAGCGTGAGCGTGGCAAGCGGGTGCTGGCAGGTCGGCCGGCGCTGAGCCCGACGCGGGCGTCGGCTGTCATCCTGAACGAAAGCGGTCGTGAGGTCCCGGTGGCGCGGGAGGGGGTGCCGTCGCTGATCGAGGCTTTGATCGATCCGGCCGCCGACCACCGCTTCGGAGCGGTGGGGTTCGAGGCCGAGACACGGGCGAAGTTGAACGTCACCGATCCTGGAATCTATGTGCTTGCCTGGTCGAAGCATCTGAGCGTCCACCTCGATCATGACGCGGACGGCAACTCGATTATCGAGCTCGTCACTAAGCCTTTCAACTTGCTGAACGGAGAGGACGGTCACTCCGATCGCAGCGCTGTGGTCAACGCTTTCGCGAACGAGTTCGAGCGGCTGACAAGAATTGAGCCGGGTGTCACCATCGCGGAGCATTTCAGCGAAGAGCGCGGCTTTGCCACCGAAGGAGCTGCCGACTTCCGTGTCGTTTCGCCGCACCGACCGGATGAAACATATGTTCAGTTTACGACTGGAGTCCCCTTGGCGGGGATCTATGGCCTCATGGAGTTTGCCGAAAGGCGGGGCGAAAGTCGACTGGGTGGTATTCCTGCCGAACTGTCCCGTCGGGCACGTGCGTTCAGTGACGAGGTGGTAAAGCTGTATGTCGGGCACGACAATCTTCTCGATTGGCAGCGCGACGTCGAGACCATGGCGCTGCGGGGGTTCATGGCGTCAGTGACTGCCCAGGTGTTGGCACCGGTAGCCCTGCAGTCCTATAAGACTTCGGTCCTGACAGTGCACAAGAACATGCTCCTTGTGGCGTCCCGGGCGGCGCCGGCCGTCATGCGCCGTTCCCTGCCTCCCAAGGTCCAGGATTTCCTCGAGGAAAACGTAGCGCTGGTGTCGGCCATGCTGGCCGAGCGCATGATGGAGTACCCTTTTGTCAGGCGGTGGTATTTCGACGGCGGTGCTGACAGCGCAGTAATGGACATGCTCAACGAGGGGATCGACAACGCACTCCTGCCGGAAGAGCCGGGAAGCGAGACCCGCAACCAATATGAGTTGATCAGCATGCGCACGTATTTCGATGAGCTGGACGCCGCTCCGGAGGGCGGGTTGGCTCTCGTGCCGCAAGAATTGCGAATGTTCGGCAAGAGGCGTATTGGTCCAAATGAACTGGCAAGGTGCCTCGAACTTGTCGAAGCAGAGTCGAAGCGACTCAACGAGACGGCGCGAGCCATTCTCCACCAACCCTTTATCGAGGACCGCGACGAACCGTGGAAGGTTGATTTCGAGCCTGGCCAAAGCGACCTTTCTCCGCTTCAAGTCAGACGCGTCGCTGCTCTCGCCTATCAGATCGCCAAGGCGACGGCCCGAGACCTTGCGTCGGGCCGCAGCACGCGAAACATTACTCGGCTTATCGTCAATGATGCCGGAGACCCGGATGAGCGACAGGCGCGAATAGCTAACGTTATGACCGCCCTGCGAGAAGAACTCCCAGCGCGGTTGGATGGGTTCGGCGTCGCCTATAACGCCATTTCGTTCAGGGCGAAAATTGTCGACGGAGATTGGCTGCGCCACCTCGCGACCGGCAACCCAACTCTCTTTCATGAACACATAGACACTGTCTCGATCCAGATCGTACGTGTGCTGGACGACGACCGCGGTTTGGAACCGGCCGGGCTGACGTTGGATCGCGGCGAGGGCGAGCAGTGGTCTTCTGATGGCTCACCGAGGTGATCTCAGCGACTTTCAGGTAGGTATTTGTACTCGAAGTGAGTCAGGTGCAGCGCGGCGGCGACGATGTCGCCGATTCGGCGTGGGCTGATGTTCGTGTGGCGTAGCGTCTTCCAGCGTCCGACCAGGATCGCGAAGCCGCGTTCTCCTTGCCAGCGCAGGCCGCGTAGCAGTCGGTTGTAGGCGCGGTTGTCGGGTGCGAGCCGGTTGCCGTCGGCGGGCTGCTTGATCGGGGTCTTGATGCCGTGGCCTGTGCTTTCGTAGCCGGAGTCGGCCAGGGTGGGCAGGTCGAGTTCGGCGGCGGACCAGTTCAGAGCGGCGGTGACGCCGAGTTCGCGGGCGCAGCTGGTGTCGTGCA
>NZ_JBNCKT010000014.1:43103-69646 GCF_049841675.1 Micromonospora sp. DT4 | reverse complement strand
GATCTATTTGTCGAGGACCTTCCATCGACGTGTCTCGGCGTGACGTTCCGCCCCCACCCAGTTACCCGACAGTCTCTGAGCCCGGCCGCGCCGCCGCCCACCACCACCACGTCGTACGTCTCGTTCACCGGAATGTCCCCCTACTTGTCGGCTGAGCCCACCATCCGTCGCCACCGCTCGCGTGGCAAGTATCGTTGCCGTTATGGCAAGCGAGGACAGCGCCGCGCTGGCGGCCGTCGGCCCCCGGTTGCGTGCCCTGCGCCACCAGCGCGGCACCACGCTCACCCAGCTCGCCGAGCTGACCGGCATCTCGGTGAGCACCCTGTCCCGGCTGGAGTCCGGCAGCCGCCGGCCCACCCTGGAACTGCTGCTCCCGCTCGCGCGGGCGTACCAGGTGGCGCTCGACGAGCTGGTGGACGCCCCGGCTACCGGCGACCCCCGCATACGCCCCGAGCCGATCGTGATCCACGGCGTGACGCACCTGCCGCTGACCCGCCGGCCGGGCGGCCTCCAGGCGTTCAAGCAGATCTTCCCGCCGGACCCGACCGCCGGGGGACGGACCCCGCAGGTCCACGAGGGGTACGAGTGGCTGTACGTGCTCTCGGGCCGGCTGCGTCTGGTGCTCGGTGACCGCGACCTGATCCTGACGCCCGGGGAGGTGGCCGAGTTCGACACCCGCATCCCGCACCTCATCATGAACCCCGGGCCCGGCACGGCCGAGGCGCTCAGCCTCTTCGGGCCGCAGGGGGAGCGGCTGCACGTACGCGCCCGCCCCGCCGGGGCCGACCGCTCCGACTGAGCGACGACCGTCACACCATCGGCGACCTCGTGTCGTGAGCGGACATGCGCGGAGGCCGGACCGGTTCCCCTCCGGTCCGACCCCCGCGACGGGCCGCGCTAGGCGCGGAGCCTGCGTCGCCGGACGACCAGCAGCAACGCGGCACCGAGCAGTACCGCCAGCACCCCGGCGGCCATCCAGCCGCCGACCGGGAACGACGTACCGGTCACCGGCAGCTTGCCCTTCACCAAAATGGTGATGATGGACTCCGGCGCCACCGGCGCGGGCCCGTCCGGCGGGGTGCCCGTCGCCGTCGCGGTGTTACGCACCGAGCCGTGGTGGTAGTCGGCCTTGCTGACCGTGTACGTCGCCGCGCAGGTCACCGCCGCACCCGCGGCCAGGGTGACCGCGCCGTTGGGTGTCCGGTCCGGCCCACAGGTGATCGGACCGAGGTTGGCCGGCGCCGCCGGCGCCGTGAGGGTGTCGGTGATCGTGACGTCGGTCAGCGTCACCTGCCCGGTGTTGGTGACGACGAACTGGAACGGCACCTGCTGACCGGGCCGGCTGATCTTCTCGGTGCTGCTGGACTTCACCACGGTGATCGCCGCGCCGCGGGTGGCGGTGACCTAGGCGGTGACGGGTCCGGAGCGTACCGGGGCGGGCGGGTCCTGGCCCGGGATGGTCGGCGGCGTGCCGGCCGCCACGGCCGTGTTGGTGATCCGGCCGGCCTCGATGTCCGCCGCCGTGACGGTGTAGGTCGACGTGCAGGTGGTGCTCGCTCCGGCGGGCAGGGTGACGCTGCCGTTCGGGACGGACGACGGTCAGCGGCGACGACACGCTCAGCGTGGGGCGGCCAGCGGCGGCGTCGTCGACCCGAACGCGGTCAGGAACCGGTCGCGGAACGAGTCCATCGACCACACCGGCGCCTGCGGACCGGGACGCAGGCCGTCCTGCCAGCCCCACCCCGCGATCCGTTCGAGCACCTTCGGGTCCCGCGCGACGATCGTGATCGGCACATCCCGGCTCGCCCCCTCGCCGGTCACCACCGGAGCGGGCTGGTGGTCACCCAGGAAGACCAGCACCAGATCGTCGTCACCGTAGGTCTGCACGTAGGAGATCAGCGCTGCCAGCGAGTAGGCGATGGCCTGCCGGTAGCCGGCCCGTACCCGGCCGGTGTCCCGGTCGTCGGCGTCGCCGTCCTCCTTGGCGCCGGCGTCACCGTGGTAGATCGAGCCGTCGCCCACCGCGTCCCAGCCGATCATGCGGGGCACGGCCGTCCACGGGGAGTGGCTGGAGATCAGCGGGATCTCCGCCATGATCGGACGGTCCGCGTCGGCCCGGACCTGCCGCTGGAGGAACGACAGCGTGTACTGGTCGGGCATCGGCGCGTAGCTGAACTTCGGGCCGCGGTAGCCGAGCGCCGCGGTGTCGTAGTAGCGGTCGTAGGAGAAGAAGTCCTTCTCCGGCCAGGGCTGGGTCGCCGCCGGCAGCACGCCGACGGTCTGCCAGCCGGCCCGGCGGAACGCGCCGTTGAGCGTGAGCCGGTCACTGGCCAGCAGGCTGCGGTGCCGTTGCTCGTTGTCCGTCCACAGACCCGACAGCAGGGTGTCGTGCGCCAACCAACTGCCACCGCCGAACGTGGGGGAGGTGAGGAATCCACTACGCGACCCGTACCCGGCCGCCCGCAGCCGCTCGGTCCCGGCGTCCAGCACCGGGTTGACCTGCGGCGCCAACTCCGGGTCCTCCACGGCGTCGCGCCCGTAGCTCTCCACGAAGGCGAGGACGACGTCCTTGCCGCGCAGCCCGGTCAGCAACTGCTCGCCCGGGGCGTCCTGGAACGGGTCGGCGTCGATCTGGGCGGTGAACCGGCTCCGGTCGTGCAGCCGCGCGTCCACCTGCTCGATGTGCGCACCCACCAGCGCGGTGGTCCCGGCGTCGGCCACCGGCACGCCCGGGACGATCCGTGCCCCGGCGACGGCGCAGACCACCCAGGCGACCGTCAGCGCGGCCACCGCCCGGGTCGCCGTCCGCTCGTGGTCGACCAGCAGCGACGCCAGCCGCCGCAGGGCCACGGTCACCACGACCAGCAGCAGGCCGACCAGCAGCACGACGCCGACCACCGCGCCGACCGCGCCGGTCCGCCCCGCCGAGTCCCGGACGAACCCGAACGCGTCGTCCAGCAGCAGCCAGTCCAGCACCAGATCGAACGGCCGGTCGAGGGCCGTGCGGAACCCCAGGTCGGCGAGCCTCACGATGGCCAGCAGGCCGAGCAGCGGCCCGATGACTGCCACCACCGTCCGCCGTGGGCGCGGCGGCAACGCCAGCAGCAGCGCGGCGACCAGCAGACCCTCCAGCGGGATGCGCACGAACGCGCCGGGGGTCAGTTCGCCGAGCCGGTCCGGGCCGACCAGGACGGCGTACACCAGCAGGACCGCCAGCGCCGTGCCCGCCCACCGCAACGCCCGCCGCGCCGGGCCGCGCGGCACCGGCGACACCACGGGAGTACGCGGACCGGCGTCACCTGTCGACGCGGAGCGCCCGCGCAGCCGGTCTGCCAACCGGCGTCGCCGGGTGGAAAGGGTCATCGGGGCCTCCAGCAGTCTGAGTGGACCGTACCGCCCGAACGGGCCACCAGCGCGGGCGTGCGCACCGGCAGTAGCGGATGGGCCGGCCGGGGCGCCGGGCGGCGACGCCACAACCACGCCACGTCCCGGCCGAAGGACTCGACCAGCAGCCCCAACGCCGTCACCAGCACCACCGTCGTCCACGGCTCCGGAAGCGCCCGCGCGGCGGCCACCGTCAACAGCACCCCCTGGGCGGCGGCCACCACCTTGCGCCAGAAGCGCGGCGGCAGCGAGCCCCGCAGCCAGGGCAGCACCGCGCTCGCCGCGACGAAGACGTACCGCATCGCGCCGATCGCCAGCACCCAGTTCCCGGCCGCCGGTGCGACGTACACGCTGAGGACCAGGATGAGGAACGCGTCGACCTCCATGTCGAAGCGGGCCCCCAGGGCGCTGACCGTGCCGGTGCGCCGGGCGACCTGGCCGTCCACCGCGTCCAGCACCAGGGCCACCGTGCTCAGCGCGACCAGCAGACCCACCGGCGTCGGGCGGTCGAACGAGTTCACCACCAGCGCGGTGACCGCGCCGACCAGGATGCCCCGGGCCAACGTCACCCGGTCGGCGGGGCCGAGGCGGGACGCGTCCGACAGGTGCAGCCCCCGGCTCAACGTGAGGCAGGTGACCGCCGCGTAGCCGGCGCCGGCCAACCAGCCCGCCGTGTCCAGACCCACGGTGACGGCCAGCGCCGCCAGCGCGACAAGCTGTGCGGTAAGCCCGATCACCGGACCGCTTCGAACTGTGGGCACCGTACCTCCGTGTTTATGATCGACGACCCCGACAGGGAAACACGGAAATCAGGGCTGTTCGGTTCGACCGGGACAAAAGGTGAGGTGTACGAGGGTGAGCCGCGAGGCGTACGCCTGCTGGGTGCGCGAACCCGGCGCGGCGGAGATCCGGCCGGTGTCGCTACCCGACCCGGGCCCCGACGAGGTGCTGGTCCGGGCGCGCTACTCCGGAGTCAGCCGGGGCACCGAGACGCTGGTGTTCGCCGGCCGGGTGCCCGCCGACCAGTACGCGGCGATGCGCGCCCCGTTCCAGGAGGGTGACTTCCCCGGCCCGGTGAAGTACGGCTACCTCAGCGTCGGGGTGGTCGAAGAGGGCCCGCCGGAGCTGCTCGGGCGTACGGTGTTCTGCCTGCACCCCCACCAGAGCGCGTACGTCGTGCCAGCGACCGCCGTCGTGCCGGTGCCGGACGACGTGCCGCCCGCCCGTGCCGTGCTCGCCGGCACGGTGGAGACCGCCGTGAACGCCCTGTGGGACGCCGCGCCCCTGGTCGGTGACCGGGTCAGCGTGATCGGCGCGGGCATGGTGGGCTGCTGCGTCGCGGCGCTGGTGGCGCGGTTCCCCGGTGTGGACGTCGAGCTGGTCGACACCGACGCCCGCCGGGCCGGGGTGGCCGGGGCGCTCGGCGTCCGGTTCGCGCGACCCGCCGACGCGACCGGCGACCGGGACCTGGTCGTGCACGCCAGCGCCACGTCGGCCGGCCTGCAACAGGCGCTGGACCTGCTCGCGCCCGAGGGCACCGTGATCGAGCTGAGCTGGTACGGCGACCGCCAGGTACAGGTGTCCCTCGGTGGCGCGTTCCACTCCGGACGGTTGACCGTGCGCAGCAGCCAGGTCGGCATGGTCGCGCCCGCGCGGCGCGGTCGCCGCAGTTACACCGACCGGTTGGCGCTGGCCCTGGACCTGCTCGACGATCCGGCGTTCGACGCGCTGATCACCGGCGCGTCCCGGTTCGCCGAACTACCCGACGTACTCGCCCGACTGAGCGCGGGCGACCTGCCCGCGCTCTGCCACCTCATCACCTACGACGACGGGGAGTGACCGTGTTCAGCGTGACCGTTCGGGATCACATGATGATCGCCCACAGTTTCCGGGGCGAGGTGTTCGGCCCGGCCCAGCGCCTGCACGGCGCGACGTTCGTGGTGGACGCGACGTTCCGCCGGCCCGACCTGGACGACGACGGCATCGTCGTGGACATCGGCCTCGCCACCGAGCAGCTCCGGGCCGTGGTCGGGGAGCTGTCCTACCGCAACCTGGACGACGAGCCTGCGTTCGCCGGGATGAACACCACCACCGAGGTGCTGGCCCGTACGGTCGCCGACCGCCTAGCCGAGCGGGTGCACGCCGGAGAGCTGGGCGCCGGTGCCCGTGAGTTGGCCGGCATCACCGTCACCCTGCACGAGTCACACGTAGCCTGGGCCAGCTACGAGCGGTCGCTGTGACCGACGCGGGCCGGTCGACACCGGCCCACACCGTCGGAATCGACGGCCCGCGTCGGCGTACGGTGCACGTCGTCCTGCCCGGTGACATCGACGACCCGGCCGCGCCCAGCGGCGGCAACACGTACGACCGGAGGGTCTGCTCCGGGCTCGGCGAGCGCGGATGGCTGGTGCACGAGCACCAGGCGCCCGGCGCGTGGCCGCACCCCGACCCCGCGGCGCGGGCCGCGCTGGCCCGGCTGCTCGCCGCCGCGCCGGACGACGCCGTGGTGCTCGTCGACGGCCTGGTCGCCTCGACCGTGCCGGACCTGCTCGCCCCGCACGCGACACGGCTGCGCCTCGTCCTGCTGGTGCACATGCCGCTGGACGACGAGGCCGAGGGTCGGGCGCTGGCCACCGCCCGGGCCGTTGTCACCACCAGTGAATGGACCCGCCGTCGCCTGCTGGCCCGCCACCGGTTGCCGGCCGACCGCGTCCACGTCGCGCCGCCCGGGGTGACGCCCGCACCACCGGCGCCCCCCGGCAGCGCAACCGGTGACCGGCTGCTCTGCGTCGCTGCGGTCACCCGCCACAAGGGCCACGACATGCTGGTCGACGCCCTGTGCGTGCTGGCCGACACGCCCTGGACGCTGGTCTGCGCTGGCACGCTCACCCGGGAACCCGAGCTGGTGCACCGACTGCGCGACCGGCTCGCCGGCGCCGGCCTGTCGGAGCGGGTCCGGCTGGCCGGCCCGCTGACCGGCCCGGCGCTCGACGTCGCGTACGCCACCACCGACCTGCTGGTCCTGCCGTCACGGGGCGAGACGTACGGGATGGTCGTCACCGAGGCCCTCGCACGTGGCGTACCGGTGCTGGGCACCGAGGTGGGGGGCCTCCCGGAGGCGCTCGGCAGTGCTCCCGACGGTGCCGTACCCGGTCTGCTGGTTCCGCCGGACGACCCGGCCGCCCTGGCCGGCGCGCTGAGCTGGTGGCTGAGCGACGACGAGCTGCGGTCCCGGCTGCGGCGCGCGGCGCTCGCCCGCCGCGAGACCCTGACCGACTGGCCGGTGACGATCGCGCGCCTGGCCGCCGTGCTGGAGGAGGTGACGGGGTGACCGTCGAGGAGACCCTGCCGTTCGCCGACTGGCTGCGTCTGCGGGAGCCGGCCGACGCGGCGGCCCGCGCCGAGGACCTGGTGGACGCCGTCCGACCCCGGCTGGCCGGCCACGACCCGATCGTGATCCACGACCTGGGCAGCGGCACCGGTTCGATGAGCCGCTGGCTCACCGCGCGGCTGAGCGGACCACAGCGGTGGGTGCTGCACGACCGGGACGCCGACCTGCTGGCCCGGGCCGCCGACGGCATGGCCGGGGTGACCGCCGCCGACGGAGCGCCGGTCACCGTGGACATCCGCTGCGGCGACCTGACCCGGCTGAGCGCCGCCGACCTGTCCGACGGCGCGCTGGTCACCGCGTCCGCGCTGCTCGACATGCTGACCGCCGAGGAGGTCGAACGGGTCGTCACGGCCTGCGTCGACGCCGGTCGTCCCGCCCTGTTCGCGGTATCGGTGACCGGACGGGTCCGGCTCACCCCCGCCGACCCGCTCGACGCCGCCGTCGAGGAGGCGTTCAACGCGCACCAGCGGCGTACCGTCGACCGCCGCCGGCTGCTCGGCCCGGACGCCACCGCCGTCACCGCCGCCGCGTTCACCCGCCGGGGCGTACCCGTGCGGGAGCGGCCCAGCCCGTGGCGGCTCGGCCCCCGGCAGGCCGACCTGGCCGCCGAGTGGTTCCGGGGCTGGCTCGGCGCGGCCTGCGAGCAGCGCCCCGAACTGGCCGGCCCGGCCCGCGCGTACGCCGAACGTCGACTGGCCGAGGCCGCCGCCGGCCGGCTGGGCGTGGTGGTCGAGCACCGGGACCTCCTGGCCGGCGGATGAACCATCGACGCCCTGGGTACGTGCATTAAGAGAGTGGACGATCTTCAGGGAGGGCCGGCGTCGATGGTGTGGGCCTGGGCACGAGTGGTCGGCGGGGTGGGCCTGCTCGCCGTCCTGCTGTGGCAGGTGGGTGGCGGCGCGTTCCTCGCCGGCGTACGGCTGATCAACGCGCCGGCGCTGGCCGCGGCCCTGCTCATCGGCGTGCTCACCACGGTCTGCGCCGCCTGGCGGTGGAGCCTCGTCGCCGGTGGACTCGGCGTGCGGCTGCCGCTGGCGACCGCGGTGGCGCACTGCTACCGGGCGGTGTTCCTCAACGCCACACTGCCCGGCGGTGTCCTCGGGGACGTCCACCGGGCGGTGCGTCACGGCCGCGACGCCGGCGACGTCAGCCGGGGCATCCGCGCGGTGGTCTGGGAGCGTACCGCCGGTCAGGTGGTCCTGGTGGGTGTCGCCCTGGTGGTGCTCGCGGCGTTCCCGTCCCCGGTGCGGCCGTACCTGCCGGCCGCCGCCGCCCTGCTCGTGGCGGTCGGGCTGGCCGCCGTACTCCTGGCTCGTCTGTCGCCCGGGACCGGCCGGTCCCGGTGGGCGCGCGGCTTACGCACCGCCGTCGCCGACGTGCGGGCCGGGCTGCTGGCCCGGCGGACCTGGCTGGGCGTGCTGGTCGCCTCGGCCGTGATGGTCGCCGGTCACCTGGCGACCTTCCTGGTGGCGGCGCGGACCGCAGGGTCCGACGCTCCGCTGACCCGGCTGCTGCCACTGACCCTGCTCGCCCTGCTGGCGATGGGTCTGCCCCTGAACGTCGCGGGCTTCGGCCCCCGCGAGGGGGTGGCGGCCTGGGTGTTCGGCGCGGCCGGTCTCAGCGCCGCCGAAGGCGTCGCCACCGCGACCGTCTACGGCGCCCTCGTGCTGGTGGCCAGCCTGCCCGGCGCGGCCGTGCTGCTCGCGCGGCGAGCCCGCAATCCCACCACCGCTCGGGAAGCCGCCTTGCGCGGTGGCTGTTGAGTCAGTGGTGAGACGGTACGCGCCGCCGTCCGAGGACGGCGCCGGACAAAGGAGTCCCATGCCCGAAGCACTGCCGGTCGCCACGGTCCGTACGCAGGTCACGGTGCCGCTGGCGTTCCCCGACGGCTACACCACCACTGTCCGGGTCTGCACGTTCAAGGGCCTGGTGGACGGTCGGGAGCACCTCGCTCTCGGCCTGGGTGACTGGGCCGGCGCGCTGGACCGGCTCGCCGCCGGCGGTGAGCCACCGCTGGTCCGCCCGCACAGCGAGTGCCTGACCGGGGACGTGTTTGGCAGTCAACGCTGCGACTGCGGGCCGCAGTTGCGCGAGGCGGTGCAGCGGATCGCCGAGACCGGCGGCTTCCTGCTCTACCTGCGTCAGGAGGGCCGGGGCATCGGCCTGTACGCGAAGCTCGACGCGTACGCCCTCCAGGACGCCGGCCTGGACACCTACCAGGCCAATGTGGCGCTGGGCCGAGGCGAGGACGAGCGCGACTACACCGTCGCCGCGCAGATGCTGGCCACCCTCGGCGTGCCGCGCGTACGCCTGCTCAGCAGCAACCCGGACAAGGCCGAGCAGTTGACCCGGCTGGGCGTGGACGTCGCCGAACGCGTACCCACCAGCATCTTCCTCTCCCCGGCCAACGCCGACTACCTGGCCGCGAAGGCCGCCAAGGCGGCAGAGGCGGCAGCGGCGGAGGCGGAGGCGGAGGCGGAGGCGGCAGCGGCAGCGGCGGAGGCGGCCGAGGCCGAGGCGCAGGCGGGCCGTACCCCTGACCGGCCCGTCTCCCGGTGAGCTGCCGGCCGGCGTCGCCACGGCCCTACGTGCTGCTGAGCTGCGCCACCTCCATCGACGGGTACATCGACGACGCCTCCGACCAGCGCCTGCTGCTGTCCAACGAGGACGACCTCGACCGCGTCGACGCGGTCCGGGCGGGCTGCGACGCGATCCTGGTCGGCGCCGCCACCGTCCGCCGCGACGACCCCCGCCTGCTGGTGCGGTCCGCGTCGCGGCGGACCGAGCGGTTGGCGTGCGGCCGGCCCGCCTCGCCCACCAAGGTGACGCTGACCGCGCGCGGGGACCTCGACCCGACCGCCCGGTTCTTCACCGCCGGCGACTCCACCCGGCTCGTCTACTGCGCCAGCGGAGCGCTGGACAAGACCCGGGAGCGGGTCGGTGCTCTGGCCACCGTCGTCGACGGGGGAGAGCCGGTCGACCTCGGGTGGATCCTCGCCGACCTGGCGGCCCGGGGTGTGCGCCGCCTGATGGTCGAAGGTGGTGGGACGGTGCACGCCCAGTTCCTCACCGCCGGCCTCGCCGACGAGCTGCACCTGGTCGTCGCCCCGTTCTTCGTCGGCGACCGCCGGGCGCCCCGCTTCGTCGGCGAGGGGGCCTTCCCCTGGCACCCGGGCCGCCGCGCCCGACTGGCCGAGGCCCGCCCGATCGGCGACGTGGTGCTGCTGCGCTACGCGCTCTCCGACCGCTGCCCCGACGACTGACGGCGACGTCGCAGCGCGTACGCGAGCGCGCTGAGCAGGAAGAGCGCGCCGCTGAGCGCCAGCCAGCGCAGCAGGTACGGCCGCTGGGTCTGGCCGGTGGCCGCCTCGTGGGTCGTCTCGCCCCAGCGCAGGATGCCGGGGGCGTAGACCAGGAACAGCAGCGCCGTGCCGAGCGCCGGCACCCGCAGGTGGTTGAGCAGTGCGACACGACTCGGTGCCATCGCGCGCAGCACGCGGTCGGCGCTCGCGTACACCGGAAACAGCACCAGGTCGTGGGCGATGACCGCGCCGACGAACCAGAGCAGCATCCGGCCGAACGTCGCCTCCTGGGCGAGCCGCAGCGCCACCCAGCCGGCGAGGACGATCACCGCCGTCACCAGGACGAGGTGCCAGGGCGCGGCGCCGTAGGCGGCCCGCAGTCGCGCGGTCCGCTCAGTCATCGATCCGCCCCCGGAAGTCGATCTCGGCGACCCACTTGGTGCAGTGCACGCCAGGCAGGGCGGGCACGATGATCCGGGCCGGGTAGCCGTGGTCGGGGGCGAGGTCGACGCCGTTGACCCGCAGGGCCAGCAGCGAATCCGGATCGAGCACCTGGTTGGCCGCGAGCACCGCCGTGCGGAACAGCCCGGCCTGCTCCAGCGACGACACCCGCGCCGACACCGGGTCGGGGACCCCGGCGAGCGCGGCCAGGTCCCGAAGGCGTACACCCGTCCAGGTCTGCCGGGTCGACCAGCCCTCGACGCAGGCGATGGGCAGCGCGGCGGTGTGCTGTGCCAGGGCCAACAGGGCGGGCCGGTCCAGGCTCACGCTCCGGCCACCGCCGCGCAGCGTCAACCGCCAGCTCGCGTCGGTCTGCTCGGGGCGTACGCCGGCGGCGGCCACGGTGCGGTTGACCGGGAAGCCGTTCGGTCCGGTGCCGGGCTGTCGTCCCCGGGGCAGCAGCAGCGCGGTGCGCCGCAGCGGGCCGTCCAGGCTCTGCCCGATGGTCAGAACCGCCAGCAGCAGCGCGCCGCCGCCCACCAGGGCCACCGCCCCACGGCGGCTGACCGTGGCCGGCCCGGGTTCGGTCGCGACCAGGCCGTCCGGGTCGGGCGGTTCGGGTCGCGTGTCGACGCGCGCGGTCCGCAGCTCCGTGCCCAGCGGGCGGGACCGCAGGGCGGTCACCAGCCGGGGAAACTTGATGATCACGTGCGTCACGAACGCCGCGGTGAAGATCCACGCACCGAAGTAGTGGGCGGTGTAGAAGTCGAAGCCGAACACGTACGAGTACTGGATGTTGAGCAGGCCGGTGGCGATCTGGAACAGAATCCCGCCGACCAGCAGCAGCAGGGTGAGCCGCTCCAGCACCTGCGCCAGGGAGCGGGCCGGCGGCCAGTCGAACAGCTTCGGCAGCACCGACCACAGCTTGCCCAGCACCACCGGGACGAGCACGATACCGAGCGCCACGTGCAGGCCCTGGGTGACGCGGAACAGCCAGGACGGCCGCGTGGGCCAGTCGAAGAGGGGCAGCCGCAGCCAACCGATGTCCTGCGGGAACGCCTGGTCGAAGCGGGGGCCGTAGGCGGCGTAGTCGAGCAGCCCCGTGATGATCACCAGTGGCAGCGCCACCAGCAGCGCCGATCCGTAGACAGCGGTGAGCCAGGGACCACGCAACGGACTGCGCCAGGCGCGCTCGGCCGCGTCCACACCCGGCGGACGATGCCGGGCCAGCCCTCGCCAGAGCCCGCGCGGCGCGCCGTAGCCCTCCGCATCCGACGCCGGGACCCCGCTGCCGCCCGGGCCAGCCCTGCCTGCTGGCACTCGCTGCTCCCTCCTCGCCGTCACGCTCCGCCGTCGCCAGCCCGTCGGTCCACCGGGCGCGAGCGCCGACGGCGGGCACTGCCGGCAGGTTAGACCGCAGGGGTACGGCGGAACGGGGTTTACCGCATTACCGAACGCTTACCGGGCCACCGCCGCCCGCCGAGCTGTTGCGAACTCCTTACGGCTGCGCCGAACCGGCCCGTCGGGCGCCCGACCGGCCCTACCGTGGCCGACATGCGCGTACTGGTCACCGGCGCGGCCGGGTTCATCGGGTCGCAGGTCGTCGACCTGCTCGTCGAGCAGGGCCACGAGGTGGTGGCGCTCGACGCGCTGCTGCCCCAGGCACACGGCGGGGAGCTGCCCGCCTGGTCACGTGAGCACCAGGTGGTGCGCGGCGACGTCCGTGACGGCCCCCTGCTGGACCGCCTGCTGGCCGGTGTGGACGCGGTCTGTCACCAGGCGGCGATGGTCGGCCACGGCCTCGACCCGTCGGACGCCCCCGACTACGTCACGCACAACGACTACGGCACGGCGGTGCTGCTGGCCGCGCTGCACCGGGCGGGGATCGGCCGTCTGGTGCTGGCCAGCTCGATGGTGGTGTACGGCGAGGGGCGCTACGCCTGCCCCGAGCACGCCACGGTGCGCCCCGCGCCACGGCGGCCCGAGGACGTGGCGGCCGGCCGGTACGACCCGACCTGCCCCCACTGTGGTCGCGGACTCGATCCGGTGCTCGTGCCCGAGGACGCGCCTCTGGAGCCGCGCAGCACGTACGCCGCCAGCAAGCTCGCGCAGGAACACCTGGCCGCCGCCTGGGCCCGGCAAACCGGTGGGACGGTCTGGGCGCTGCGGTACCACAACGTCTATGGCCCGCGAATGCCCCGCGACACCCCGTACGCCGGGGTAGCGTCTATCTTCCGGTCGGCGCTGGCGGCCGGCGTGGCTCCCCGCGTGTTGGAGGACGGCCGGCAACGGCGAGACTTCGTCCACGTCACCGACGTGGCGCGGGCCAACCTGCTGGCGCTCACCAGCGGCCTGCCGCCGGCCACCCTGGTACCGGTGAACGTGTGCTCTGGCGAGCCGCACACCGTCGGGGAGCTGGCGGTCGCCCTGGCCGAGGCGATGGGCGGGCCGGCCCCGCAGGTCGTGGGCGGGGCCCGTGCGGCCGACGTGCGACACGTGGTCGCCGACCCGCGCCGGGCTGCGGAACTGCTCGGCTACACCGCCCGGGTCGGCTTCGCCGAAGGCGTGGCCGGCTTCGCCACCGACCCTCTACGCGAACCAGCCGCCGTAGCAGGCTGACCGCCCGCCCCCCGCCGCCCGCCCCCCGCCGCCCGCCGCCCGCCGCGGCTCATGGCTCGTGGCTCGTGGCTCGTGGCGGGGCGTCCCCTGGCCACCGCACGCCCTGCGGCCGCCGCCTGCCGCCTACGTCCGTAGCCCTATGCCCGTAGCCCTATGCCCGTAGCCCTATGCCCGTAGCCCTATGCCCGTAGCCCTACGCCCGCAGCCTGTTGCCTGTTGGCCGCGGCTCAGCTGCCGTTGTCCGTTGACCATCACTCGGTCGCGCCACCGGCCCCGCCCGCGCCGTGTCCAGCCATGCCGGACCGATGTAAGCCGCCGTCGGCTTGTGGCCGCCGTCGGGTCGTGGCGATCACCGATAGTGGTGCGCCCAGCGAGGCGGTACCAACAATGAGCGTGATGACTGTGAGGCATCAATATGCCTCACAGTCATCACGCTCAACGGAGTGGTACGGCCCGCAGCCGTCCGCATTGGCCGTGCCCCTGTCCCTACCCCACATGACCGCCGCTCTTCGCGCGCCTGCGCCTTCGCGCGCCTGCGCCTTCGTGCTGCTCGCGCCGCGCCGTGCTGCTCGCGCCGCGCCGTGCTGCTCGCGCCGCGCCGTGCTGCTCGCGCCGCGCCGCGCCGTGCGGCCGGCGCGTCGCCGTGCGCGCCGCCCACGTGGCTGCGCGTCTCTGCGCCCGCGCGTCGGTTTTAGGAGACCGTCCAGACCAGGTGGTTGACGGCCAGCGCGGTGAGCGCCTGCGCGGCCAGCCACCAGCGCCGCGAGGTCGCCGGCAGGTGGGCCGTGGCGACCAACAGCCAGACGACGAAGGGTAGCCAGATCCGCTCCACCTCCGCCTTGCTCAGCCCGGACAGGTCCGCGCCGAGGACCGCCACCAGGGCCGCCAGCGGTAGCAGCACTGTGGGCCCGGCTGCGCGTACCGCTGCTGCCGCAGGCAGGGCCAACCGCCCGGCGGGCCGCCAGCCGGGCGCGGCCGTCAGCGCGTGGCGCAGCGCTGGCCCGAGGACCGGGCCGGCGCTGAGCAGCAGCGCGGCCAGGTTGGCCCAGACCCAGTAGGTGTACGGGCGGTCGGCGGCCCAGCCCTGGTAGTACCGCTGGACCACCAGTTGGTAGCCGTCCCACCATTGGAAACCCGCCGCGACGAACACCGCCGTGACGGCCGCGACGCCGATGGCGGCGGCGAGCAGAGCGTCCGGACGGTGGGTACGGCGCAGCGCCACCACGGCCAGCGCGAGCACACCGACCAGCAGGAATCCGTACGACAGGTACAGCGCGAAGCCGAGCATCGCGCCACCGGTCACGGCGGCGACGCGGCCACGGACGGCCAGCAGTGCCAGGCCGGCCGCGACCACGGCGGCGAAGATGCCGTCGGCCGAGGCGCCCACCCAGACGGCGCCCGGCAGCAGC
The DNA here is from genome assembly GCF_049841675.1 of Micromonospora sp. DT4. Lineage (NCBI taxonomy): Bacteria > Bacillati > Actinomycetota > Actinomycetes > Micromonosporales > Micromonosporaceae > Micromonospora > Micromonospora sp. DT4. The sequence continues at coordinate 55,100 of NZ_JBNCKT010000014.1, read as the reverse complement.
ACGAGGAACGGGACCACCGCGCGGGCCGCGTCGGGCGCGCCGAGCGCGCGCAGGGTGACCGGCACCGACACCGCGATCGTGGCGCCGAGCAGTACGCAGGCCAGCGCGGCGGCCGTGCCTCCGCCGAGGCCGATGCGGTCCAACCAGACGAAAATGAGCAACGCGCCCGGCGGGTGGCCGGCGGTGTGAGTGGACCACGACTCGGGTTGGAAGTCCACGATCCGGCCGGTGAAGCCGGCCAGCATCGCCGGGATGTCGGTCACCCCGGGAACCTCGTGCAGGTACTCGGCCTGCGGGGTGAGTCGCCGGGTCAGCCCCGCCGACCAGCCGTCCACCAGGCCCAACGACACCGTCCAGGCCACCGCCGTCAGCCACGCGGCAACCAGCAGGACGCTCCAACGGGCGGTGCGGGCCCACCGCGCGCCCCAGCCCACCACCGCGACCGCCACCACCAGCGCGGCCGGGCTGCCCCAGCCGACGTGTGGCCGCCACGTCGCGTACAGCGGAGCGGCGTCCGCGTGCAGCCCGGCGTCGCGCGCGTTGAGCAGGGCTCCCACCAGCACGGCGACGCCGAGCAGCGCCGCCTCGATGCCCAGGACCAGGAGGTCCCCGGCGTGGCGGCGGGGTGGGGTCCGCCCGGGGGCGGCGGCGAGAGCGGTGGTCGAGGCCATGACCAACGGACGGTACGGCGGCAGCCCGTCCTCGCGCTCGCCAATCGGCGGCCTGTCACCGGACGGTAAGAAATGCCCGGGTGGTAAGGGTTCGGTAAGCAGATTTCGGCCTCTGCCGCGAGGATGCCGCCCTAGCGTCGGCGGTATGCCGACTGAAATCGACGTGGTGCTGCCCTGCCTGGACGAGGCAGCCGCCCTGCCGGGCGTGCTCACCGCGCTGCCGCCCGGCTACCGGGCCATCGTGGTGGACAACGGCTCGCGGGACGGCTCGCCCGAGGTGGCCGTCCGGCACGGTGCCCGGGTGGTGCACGAACCGCGGCGCGGCTACGGCGCGGCCGTGCACGCCGGCCTGGAAGCCGCCGAGGCGGAGGTGGTGTGCGTCCTCGACGCCGACGGCTCGTTCGATCCCGCCGAGCTGCCGGCCCTGGTCGCGCCGGTGTCCGCCGGTACGGCCGACCTCAGCGTGGGCCGGCGGCGGCCGGTCGGGGCGGGGGTGTGGCCGTGGCACGCCCGCGCCGGTACGGCGCTGGTCGCCGCGCTGCTGCGCCGTCGGGGCGTACCGCTGCGGGACCTCAGTCCCATCCGGGTGGCCCGCCGGCAGGCGCTGCTCGACCTCGGCGTCACCGACCGGGCCTTCGGCTACCCCCTCGAACTGCTGATCCGCGCTGCCGCCGCCGGCTGGCGCATCCACGAGATGGACGTCACCTACGCTCCCCGCGCCGCCGGTACCCGGTCCAAGGTGTCCGGTTCGGTGCGGGGCACCCTGCGTGCCACCCGCGACTTCGCCGGCGTGCTGCGGACCGTGGACGGCCCCCGGTGACCGTTCTGCTGGTGGTCGCCAAGGCGCCGGTCGCCGGGGCGGTGAAGACGCGGCTCTGCCCACCTGTCACGCCGGCCCAGGCGGCCCGGATCGCCGCCGCCGCGCTGCGCGACACCCTCGACGCCGTCCGCGCCACCCCCGGCGTCACTCCCGTGCTGGCCTGGTCGGGTCGTCTGGCCGAGGCGGAGGACGCCGACGCGTTGACCGACGCGTTGGCCGGCTGGTCGGTGCTGGACCAGCGCGGCGTCGGGCTCGGCGACCGGCTCGCCAACGCGTACGCGGAGGTCGCGGCGGCGTACCCCGGGCAGCCGGTCGTGCAGATCGGCATGGACACCCCGCAGGTGACGCCGACCCGGCTGGCTGCGGCGGTGGCGGGGCTGCGCGCCGCCGACGCGGTGCTCGGCCGGGCGCACGACGGCGGCTGGTGGTCGTTGGGGCTGCGGGACCCGCGGCACGCCCGGGTGTTGCGCGACGTGTCCATGTCGACTCCCGATACCGGTCATGACACGTGGGCGGCCCTCACGGGACACGGTCTGCGTACCGCGCCGCTGCCGGTGCTGCGCGACGTCGACGAGTGGCCGGACGCCCTCGCGGTGGCCGTCGAGGTGCCCGAGGGGCGCTTCGCCCGGCAGGTCGCGGCGGTCCGCCTCACACTGCTGCCGGAAGGTCGCCGGTGAACCCCGTCGACACCGCCCCGGTCGAAGTCGCGCCGCCCGTACGGTCGCCGTCCGCGCCGACGACGCCGGCCCGAGGGTACGACGAGTCTCCCGCGGATCCATTCGCCACCGCGCTCGCCGTCGACCGCGTCACTCTGCGGCGGTGGCTGGTGCACGGCGATGGTGTCCGTAGCCGGCTCCCCGTGGACCGCTGGCACGGCACGGCCGAGCCGGCGGTCGCCGGGCTCGTCGCCCGCTGTGGCGGCCCGACGCTCGACCTCGGGTGCGGGCCGGGGCGGCTCACCGTGGCGCTGACCCGGGCCGGCCTGACCGCGGTCGGCGTGGACGTCTCCGCGACGGCGGTGCGGCTTACGCGTGCCCGTGGCGCGGTGGCGGTGCACGGCGACCTGTTCGGACCGCTGCCGGCCGAGGGCCGGTGGGCCCACGTGGTGCTGATCGACGGGAACATCGGTATCGGCGGCGAGCCGGTCGCGCTGCTGCGCCGCTGCCGGGAACTCCTCGCACCGGGTGGCACGGTCCTGGTCGAGCTGGAGCCACCCGGCGCGGGGCTGTGGCAGGGGCAGGCCCGGGTGGCCGCCGAGCAGCGGGCCGGCCGGGTGCTGCTCGGTCCGGTGTTCCGCTGGGCCCGGCTGGACGCGCGGGCCGTGCACCCGGTCGCCGAGTCCGCCGGGATGGTGGCGCGGGACGTCTTCCGGCAGGGGCGCCGTTGGTTCGGTGAGCTGCGGGTGAGCCGCTGAGGGCGCGGGCGTCAGGCCGTCGGCAGGCGTACCACGAATCGGCAGCCACCGACGACGTTCTGCACGTCCACCCGGCCGCCGTGCGCCTCGACCAGCCCGCGCACGATCGCCAGCCCCAATCCGCCGGAGCCCTCCCCACCGGGGCGGGGCGTCCGGGCCGGCTCGCCCCGGAACGCCACGTCGAACAGGCGGGGCAGGTCGTCGTCGGGAATGCCGCCGCAGGTGTCGGCGACCGCCAGCCAGGCGGCGTCGCGTTCACACCCGGCGTCCACCCGTACCGTGCCGTCGCTCGGCGTGTAGTGCACCGCGTTGAGCAGCAGGTTTCCCACCACCCGGGCCAGCTCGGGTTCGCTGGCCCGCACCGTGGGCCAACCCGACTCGGCGGCCACCAGGCGGATGCGGCGGGCCTTCGCCAGCGGCGCCGTACCGGCCAACGCGTCGGAGACCACCTCGCCGAGGGGCACCGCCGACAGGGTCAGGCGCAGCGCCCCGGCGTTGATCCGGGACAGCTCGAACAGGTCGTCGACGAGTCGGGTCATCCGGTCGGTCTGCACGCGGATGCGCCGGTGGTACTCGGCGACCGTCGCCGGGTCGTCGACCACCCGGTCCTCCAGCGCCTCGGCCATCGCCCGCAGGCCGGCCAGCGGTGTCCGCAGGTCGTGCGACACCCAGGCCACCAGGTCCCGGCGACCCTTCTCGACCCGGCGTTCCCGCTCCCGGGCCTGGGCCGCCCACACCGCGGCCGCGGCCAGTCGACGCCCGAAGTACCAGCCCACTCCCAGGCTCACGACCGCCGCCGCGGCGACCGTGAGCAGGACGACCTGGAGGTCGTGGGGGGACAGGAACATCGCCTGGGCGACGACCACCACCCCCGCCACCACGGCGACGACGGTGATGGTGAGCAGGACGCACACGTGCACGGTGATCGACCGGTGCCGCAGTAGCCGCAGGGTGAGCGCGCCGAGCAGGCCCACGCCGAGCGCGGCCGCGAGCGCCGCCCCGAAGATCAGCGCCAGGTCACGCATCGGCCGGCTCGTACCGGTAGCCGACACCCCAGACCGTGACGATCCGTCGCGGCTCGGCCGGGTCGTCCTCGATCTTCTCCCGCAGCCGCCGGACGTGCACCGTCACCGTGGACTGGTCGCCGAAGTTCCATCCCCACACGCGTTCCAGCAGCTCGGCGCGCTTGAACGCCCGCGTCGGGTGCCGCATCAGGTGCGCCAGCAGGTCGAACTCGCGCAGCGTCAGGGCCAGGTCGCGGCCGTGCAGCCGGGCGATCCGGGGCGCGGTGGCCACCTCCAACCCCGCGTCGATGAGCAGCTCGGCCGCCGGTGCGGCCGGCTCGCCGACCCGGCGCAGCACCGAACCGACCCGCAGCACCAGCTCGCGCGGCGAGAACGGCTTGCCCAGGTAGTCGTCGGCGCCCAGTTGCAGCCCGAGCACGCGGTCCGCCTCGTCGCCGCGGGCGGTCAGCATGATGATGGGTACGCCGTCCGGCCGCTCCCGCAGTCGCCGGCACACCTGCAACCCGTCCAGTCCGGGGAGCATCAGGTCCAGGACGACCAGGTGCGGCGGCCGGTCCTGGACGGCGTCGAGGGCGGCCAGTCCGTCCCCGACGTGGCTCACCTCGTACCCGGCGTGTTCCAGGTAGCGGCAGACCACGTCGCTGACGGTCCGGTCGTCGTCGACCACGAGCACCCGCTGCGCCACCGGCCCACCTCCCCGCAGCCAGCCTAGCCAGGGCCGCTGACGGAGCCGGACGGGGCAGATCTTGCGGTTCCCTTACGGCGCGGGGAAGGTCGGTCGGCGGCGACCCGTACGATGCTCCGGTGATTCTCCGGGGTGTCGTCCGCGCCGATCGTCCGCTGGTGGTGCTCGCCGTCGGTGAGGAGGCCCGCTACCTGCCGGACGAGCTACCGGTGCTGCTCACCGGCATGGGCAAGGTCAACGCCGCCAGCGCGGTCGCGGCGGTGCTGGCCGCCGGGACGCGCCCCAGCCTGCTGCTCAACCTGGGCACGGCCGGGGCGCTGCGTCCCGGCTGGACGGGCATCCACGAGGTCGCCACCGTCCTCCAGCACGACCTGGACACCGCCCTGCTGCGCACCCTCACCGGTCAGACCTACGGTGCGCCGCTCTCGCTGGCCGCCGAGGGCGCGGTGCTGGCCACCGGCGACACGTTCGTGGCGGACGACGACGCGCGGGACCGGCTGGCGCAGCGCGCCGACCTGGTGGACATGGAGGGGTACGCGGTGGCCTGGGCCGCCGCGCAGGCTGGCGTGCCGTGCCGGCTGGTCAAGCAGGTCAGTGACGAGGCGGGGGAGGGCGCGGCCCGGACCTGGCGGGAGTCGGTGGACGCCTGCGCCCGGGACCTCGCCGAGTGGGTCGGGCGACACCTCGCCTGACCGCCACCAGCTACCCGGGCAACGACTACGGCCTGATCCGCTACACCGGCCGGATCGCCCACCCGAGTGCCGTCTACACCTATCCCGGGCTGCTCACGGCGCCATCCTCGGCATCCTCTCCGGGGGCAGCGGCAACTGCACCTCCGGCGGCACCACCTACTACCAGCCCATCACGGAGGTGCTGGCCGCGTACGGACTGACCCTGCCTTGACCTCCGTTGCGCTCTCCGCAACGGGTTGCTCGCGTGGCACAACGCACCTAGGCTCGGCGAGACCCCGGACCCCTCCCCGAGGACGTGCGCCGCGATGCCGAGCAAGCCCCGACCCGACCGCGTGGCCGCCCCGGCCGGTCCGCCGCCGGCCGAGGTGGTCACGGTGGGGGAGACCATGGTGGTGCTGTGCCCGCCCGCGGGTGAGCCGCTGGAGCACGCCGAACGCGTCGACCTCTCGATCGGCGGCGCGGAGTCCAACGTGGCCGGCTACCTGGCCCGGCTCGGCCACCGGGCGACCTGGGTGAGCCGGGTCGGTGACGACCCGTTCGGCCGGCTGGTCGTCCGGCACGTCGCCGACGCCGGCGTCGGCGTCGACTTGGTGGCGGTGGACCCGGCCGCGCCTACCGGTCTCTACGTCAAGGACCCCGGTCCCACGGCCACCGCCGTGCACTACTACCGGGCCGGCTCGGCGGCGTCCCGGATGGACCCCGGCGCGCTGGCCGACCCGCGGCTGGCCGGCGCGCGGGTGCTGCACCTGTCCGGCATCACCCCGGCGCTGTCGGCCTCCTGCCGGGCGCTGGTCGAGCACGCGGTGACCGACCGACCGCTGCCGGGCGCGCTGGTCAGCTTCGACGTCAACCACCGCGCCCGGCTCTGGCCCGCCGAACGGGCCGCGCCCGTGCTGCGCGACCTCGCCGACCGCAGCGACGTCGTGTTCGTCGGCCAGGACGAGGCGTACGCCCTCTGGGGCACGAGCGACCCGGCCGCCGTACGCCGACTCCTGCCCGGCCCGGACACGGTGGTCGTCAAGGACGGCGCGGTCTGCGCCACCGCCCTGCTCCGCCACGCCGAGCCGGTCGTCGTCCCGGCCCCCCGCGTGTCCGTCGTGGAGCCGGTGGGCGCGGGTGACGCGTTCGCCGCCGGCTACCTGGCCGGGTTGCTGCGCGACCTCGACCCGGTGCGGCGGCTGCGCCTCGGTCACCTCGTCGCTGTGCAGGCGCTGGGCAGCACCGGTGACAACGCGCCGCTGCCGCCGTGGTCGTGGTTCGAGCGGCTGCTCGACGGCCCCTGGTCGCCACCCGACCTGACCGCCGCGCGAGCGGAGGGCTGAGCGGTGTCCGAGGGCGTCGACCGGGCCATGCGCGTGCTGGAACTCCTGGCGCGCGAGCCGGCGCAGCTCGGCGGGGTGGCCGCCCACCTGGGGGTGCACAAGTCCACCGCGCTGCGGCTGCTGCAGACCCTCGAGGCGGGCGGCTTCGCACGCCGTACCGACGGCGGCTGGACGGTGGGTCTGCGGCTGATCGACCTCGCCCAGCAGGCACTGGACTCGCTGGACGTCCGCGCGGTGGCCCGTCCCCACCTGGCGGCGCTGGGCCGCGACTGCGGGCACACCATCCACCTGGCGCAGCTGGTCGACGACGACCTCGTCTACGTCGACAAGATCGAGGCGCGGGGCCAGGTGCGGATGTACTCCCGGATCGGCCGTACCGCGCCCCTGCACGCCAGCGGGGTGGGCAAGGTGGTGCTCGCGTACAGCCCGGCGTCACGGTTGTCGCACCTGGTCGACGGCGTCACGCTGCCGGCGTACACCCCGGCCACCATCTGCGACCCGGCAGCGCTGCGCGCGGAGCTGGCGGCCGTCGCGGCGCGGGGTTGGGCCGCCGACGACGGCGAGTTCGAGCCGTTGATCACCTGTGTGGCCGCGCCGGTACGGCAGGCCGACGGGTCGGTCACGGCTGCGGTGTCGGTGACCACGCCGACGGTGGTGGCCACCCTCGACGACCTGCGCGCCGTGCTACCCCGACTGCTGGCCACCACCCAGCAGATCTCCCGCGACCTCGGATGGAGTGGACCATGACCACAACGGATTTCGCGCACATCTTCGGCGGCGCCCGGGTGATGGCGATTTTGCGCGGCCTGCCGGTCGCCGAGACCGTCCGGCTCGCCGAACGCGCCTGGGACCTCGGTATCGACGTCGTGGAGGTGCCGGTCGCCACCGCTGACGCGGTGCCCGCCCTGCGGGCCGCCGTCGAGGCGGGCGCGGCGCGCGGCCGGATCGTCGGGGCCGGCACGGTGCTCGACGCCGACACGGTCGCGGCGGCGGCCGACGCGGGCGCCGCGTTCACCGTCGCGCCCGGTCTGGACCTCGCGGTGGCCGACGCCGCCGCCGCGCGCGGCCTGCCGCACCTGCCCGGCGTGGCCACCCCCACCGAGGCGCAGCAGGCTCTGCGGCACGGCCTCACGTGGCTCAAGGCGTTCCCCGCGATCTCCCTCGGGCCGGCCTGGTTCAAGGCCATGGCCGGCCCCCTGCCGCAGCTCCGCTTCGTCGCCACGGGCGGCCTCGACGCGACGAACGCCAAGGCATTCCTGGACGCCGGCGTCCGCGTGGCAGCCGTCGGCTCAGCCCTGACCGACCCCACCCAACTGGACCAGCTGGCCAAGCTGACAATCCGCCAACGCTGACCCACCCCACCCCACCCCACCCCACCCCCGCCGTCCGACCGGCCGGTGGTCTGCGCCATCGATCATGGAGTCGTGGTGGGGTGCGAAGGCCACCTTTCGCCCGAATTCGGGCACCACAACTCCATGATCGACCGGGGCGGCTGGTGTGGCGAGTTTGTGCCATGGCGTGAACACGCCGGGGGATCGCGGGGTACCGGGGGTGCGCTTACGCGGATGCTGTGCTGCGTACCGCTCCTTAACACAAAGAGGTCCTCGTGGCTCTGTCTTTCAGGCGCCGCCGATCCGGGCTGATCGCCCTCGGCGCCGCTCTCGCTCTGGCCGCCGGGTTCACCCCACCCGGCACGGGGGCGTCCGCCGCCCCACCCGGCAACCCACTGCAACCGGCCGGCCATCCGCCTGCCGCCCCGGGTCGGGCGTCCACCATCACCCTGATCACCGGCGACATCGTCACCGTCACCACCGCGGCCGACGGCAGCACCGTCTCGACCGTCCGCCGTCCGGACGGCAGCACGCCGACCTTCCACCGCACCGTGCTCGACGGCGACACCTACGTCTACCCGGACGCCGCCCTGCCGTACGTCACCAGCGGCCTGCTGGACCGGCGGCTGTTCAACGTCACCGACCTCGTCGCCGACGGCTACGACGACGCGCACTCTGACGCGCTGCCGCTGATCGTCACCCTGACCGACGCTGCGGCCCGCGCTCGTACCCGCCCCGCTGTGGACGGCGCGGAGCTGGTCCGGCCGTTGGACAGCGTGCGGGGCGCGGCACTGGCCCGCCCGCGTGGCAGCGCCGACCGGTTCTGGGGCGCGCTGACCGCCGGCACGGCCCGCCGTACCGGCGACACCCCGACCCTCACCGGCGGCATCGCCAAGGTCTGGCTGGACGGCCGGGTGCACGGCGACCTCGCCGAGTCCACCGCGCAGATCGGCGCGCCGAAGCTGTGGGCCGAGGGCAACACCGCCGCCGGTGTCGACGTCGCGGTACTCGACTCGGGGGCGGACGCGGAGCACCCGGACCTCGCCGGCCAGATCGCCGAGTCCAGCAGCTTCGTGCCCGACGAGCCCGACATCCTCGACTACAAGGGACACGGGACGCACGTCGCCTCGACGATCGCCGGCACCGGCGCCGCGTCCGACGGTGTCGAGCGCGGTGTCGCTCCCGGCGCCCGGCTGCACGTCGGCAAGGTGCTCAACAGCGAGGGCAGCGGGCAGGACTCGTGGATCATCGCGGGCATGGAGTGGGCGGCCCGGGAACAGAAGGCCCGCGTGGTCAGCATGAGCCTGGGCGGTGAGTCCACCGACGGCAGCGACCCGATGAGCCAGGCCGTCGACCGGCTCAGCGCCGAGACGGGCGCACTCTTCGTGATCGCCGCCGGCAACAGCGGCCCGGCGAGCATCGGCAGTCCCGGCGCGGCGAACTCCGCGCTCACCGTGGGCGCCGTCGATTCCACCGACCACCTCGCCGACTTCTCCAGCCAGGGCCCGCGCACCGGCGACGGTGGGCTTAAGCCCGAGATCACCGCGCCCGGCGTGGACATCCTGGCCGCCCGCTCCCACCAGGTACGCGGCTCCGGGGAGTACACACTGATGAGCGGCACGTCGATGGCGACGCCGCACGTGGCGGGCACGGCCGCGCTGGTCGCCGCCGCGCACCCCGACTGGACCGGTCAGCGCATCAAGGAGGCGCTGGTCAGCACCGTCAAGGCCACGCCGGGCTACACCCCGTACCAGGCCGGCGCCGGTCGGGTGGACGCGGTCGCCGCCGTGCACGCCACCGTCTTCGCCACCCCGAGCGCCTACTCCGGCTTCCAGGCGTGGCCACAGCAGTCCGGCGGGACCGTCGACCGGACGGTCACCTACACCAACATCGGTAGCGCGCCGGTCACCCTGAAGCTGACCATCGACGCGCCGACCGCGCCGGCCGGGCTCTTCGCGCTCTCCGCCGACAGGGTCACCGTGCCGGCGGGCGGCACCGCGACGGTGACGCTCACCGCGACGTACGACAGGTTGCCGATCGAGCAGCAGATCAGTGGCATGATCGTCGCCACCGACGACGCCGGTGCCGTACGCGGTCGTACCCTGATCGGTGCGGGCAAGGAGGGTCGGCGGCAGAACCTGACGCTCGTCGCGAAGGACCGGGACGGCAAGCCGCTCGCCGGCAAGGTCCTCCTCAGCACCGACGGCCGGTTCACCACCGTGGACCTGCCCGAGAGCGGCACCGCGACGCTGCGGCTGCCGGTGGCGAGCTGGTCCGGTTGGATCTGGGCCGACGTGCGCGGCGTGCACGGGCCGCGCTCGAAGGGCATGGCGATGCTCAGCTTCGTCGACGTCGACCTGAGCGCCGACCGCACCGTCACCCTGGACGCGCGCAATGCCCGACAGGTGCGGGCCGAGGTGCCGCAGGAGGCGACCGCCACCTCGCTGCGGATGGACATCCTCCGCTCCACCGGCGCCAACCTCACTGAGAGTCAGGTGCTGCCCGACGATTCGTACGACAGCATGTGGGCGCTGCCGACGGGCCGTGCGGTCACCAACGGTGAGTTCGAGTTCGGTGCCCGGTGGCGGCTGGAACAGCCGGCGCTGACCGTGACGGCCGGCGGCCGGTCGTACGACGATCTGCTGGTCAAGCGGGCTACCCCGGCGTTGCCGGAGGGTCGTCGCCAGCTCGACGCGGTCTACGTCGCCGATGCGTCGGCGGCCGAGCTGGCGAAGCGGCCGGTCCGGGACCGGGCGGTGGTGGTCCGGCGTAGCGACACGGTGGACATCGCCACCCAGGCGCAGGCCGCCGCGGCGGCCGGGGCCACGCTGCTGCTGGTGGTCAACGACGGCGTCGGCCGGCTCCAGCCGTGGGACGAGGCGCCGTGGAGCCCGGAGAGTCCGGCCCCGGTGACCGTGGCGACCCTCACCGCCGACGAGGGCGACCAGCTCGTGGCGGCGTTGGAGCGCGGCCCGGTGCGGCTGACCGTCGAGTCGCACCCGGAGACGACCTACCTGTACGACGTGGCGCACCACTGGACCGGCGCGGTGCCGGCCGACCCCACCTACCGGCCGACGAAGCGGCAGCTGGCCCGGGTGGACGTGGAGTTCCGCAACTACCGACAGGGCAAGGCGCTGGAGTTCCGCACCGACATCTGGCGGGGCTGGGCGTCGAGCAACCAGGAACCCGCCCCGGCGCAGGGCCGGCGCACCGACTGGGTGAGCGCCGACCAGCGGTGGGTCGACGACGCGTACATCGTGCGCGAGACGGGCCAGCACCCGATGGAGGTGGCCACCTACGCGGCGGACAAGCCGAGCGCGGTCACCTGGTTCGGGCCGATCCAGCGGCCCCGCATGGGCGGGAGCTACGTTCCCGTGCGGTACCTGGACACCGTCTACCTGCCCGTACCCGGGTGGGGAGACGGCGGCGGGCACGTCGGAGAGGCGTACGCCAACTTCGACATGGTCAACCGGACCACCCTCTACCAGGGAGACACGGAGCTGAGGTGGGGTAACGCCGAGTACCTCCAGGTGGGCAGCCTGCCGGCGCAGCGTCTGCCGTACCGCCTGGTGGTGGAGAACGACAGGGCGGCCTGGACCAATCCGTACTCCCGGCAGACCCGCACCGAGTGGGGCTTCAGCTCGGCGGCCACCGGCGCGGAGTCGCCCGAGGTGCTGCCGATGATCCAGCTCGATTACCAGGTGGCCATCGACGCCGACGGTACGGCGTCGCGGCGGGCGCCGCTCACCGTGGTGGCCTCCCAGCTGCCCGGTGTCTCGGCCACGGTGGGTCCGGTCACCGTCGAGGTGTCCTACGACGACGGCAGGACGTGGCAGAAGCCGCGGCTCACCCGGCACGGTGACGGCTGGAGTGCCTCGCTGGACGCGCCGGCGAAGGCCCGTTTCGTGAGCCTGCGGACGAGCGCGCGCGACGCGGCCGGCAACACCGTGAGCCAGAGCATCACGAGGGCCTTCGGTCTGCGCTAGGAACGACCGGGCCGCCGGGGGGGGGGGGGGGGGCGCCGCCCCGCGGGCGGC
>NZ_JBNCKT010000014.1:0-43093 GCF_049841675.1 Micromonospora sp. DT4 | reverse complement strand
GCGCGCCCGCGCCGGGGCGGTAAACACCGTCTGCCACCGCACCACGCGGCCCTCCGGTCCGCTCTCGCACCGACCGGGCCGCCGGTGGGGGTGCACGCACCCCGACCGGCGGCCGTCACCGTCGCGGGCTCTGCCGTCACCGTCGTGGTCTCTGCCGGCGGCGAGGCCGGCGCCCTCCGGCCGGTCGAGGAAGTGCAGCCGCGCCCGCTTCTCCGGCAGCTCGATCACCGGGCCGGCCCGGAATCCGCTGCGCCGCAGCCGCCGGAGCATCCGGTCGTTGCGCACGTCCGGCTCCATCACGACCCGCAGCCGCCCCGGGTCGGCGAAGACGAACTCCAGGATCGTCCCGAACAACGCGTCGGTGAAACCCGGCTCGGGGGTCACCGCGGGCCCGATGAGCAGGTGGACGCCGACGTCGCCGGTGCGCACCTCGTAGTAGCCGCCGACCGGATCGGCCCCGGGCTCGTACGTCTGCGCCAGCGCCGCCGGCACGCCGTCGCGGTGCACCAGGTACGCGTGGTGGGTGGTCAACGAATCCAGGTACGCGTAGATCTCGTGCACCCGCTCGCGGCTGGCGTCGCGCATCCCCCAGAACCGGGCCCGGTCGGTCGCGACCCAGCCGTGCAGCAGGTCGGCGTCCTCGTCGGGGCGTACCGGCCGGATGGTGACCACCCCGAACCCGGGGACGTCGCGCCGGTAGTGCTGTCCGTCACTGCTCATCCCGCTCCTCGGTGAGGCGTTCCCAGTCGGTGGTCACCGGCACCAGGTCGCCGGCCAGCCACGCGGACTGCTGGTCGTCGTGGTGCTCATCGCCGGGCACTCCGCTGGCGCCCAACGGGACCACCCACCGGCTGTCCTGCCGCCGGGCCAGGTCCCAGACGAAACGCGCGGCCGGCCCCCGGAAGCATCCGTGCGTGACCCCGGGAACGCTCGACGTGGCCAGCACGCAGTCGTGGTCGCCGTCGAGGCGGGGGCCGGGCGCGGCGTCCGGGTCGGGCAGCGCCCGCCACGTCGCCAGCCGGTGCAGGTCACCCCAGCGCATCGTGCCGTCCGCCGCGCCGGCGACCTCCTCGGCCGCCGCCCGCACCACCGCCGCGGCGTCGACGCCGGGCAGCGGGGCCGCGCCGAGCAGGTGCTCCAGCGCGTAACCGACCCGCGGCGTGAGGGCCAGCCAGGGCGCGAACACCTCGGGGTACGCGGGCGGCTCGGCCAGCGCGGCCAGCGCCGGATGCGCGGCGATCCGGCGTACGACGGCGGCCCGCAGGAGGGCGAAGTCGCCGGCATCGACGCTGTCCGCGTCCATCCGCCGGTCCCAGCGCCGCAGCCGGTCGCGGAGCGCCGCAGCGGCCGGACCGAGCCCGGCAACCCCGTCGAGCACCGCCAGCAGCGCCCCGGCCGAACCGAGGTACGTGTCGGTGTGCACCGAGGCCATGTCCCCGACCGTGAAGTTCCGGCCGGCGTCGAGCAGTTCGGCGATCCGGCGCGCGCGGTGCGGTGGGGCGAACTCGACGCCGAGCGGCGCCGCCAGCCCCCGCTCGTTGGCCATCACCGCCCGGCCGGTCACCTCGGCGCGGGGCATCGGCGCGTACCAGCCACGCCAGGCGTACGCGTCCTCCCACGCCGGGACCGGACGCCGGCCGTTGTCCGGGTGCCGCACGGGCACCGCGCCGGCGACCCGGTGCAGCAGAGCCCCGGCGGTGTCCGCCGCCTGCACCACGTTCACGGGTTCCACCCAGTGTCGCAGCGCGCCGTCCACGTCGGCCACGGTACGGGCCCGCAGCAGCTCCGGTAACGCCGCGAAGCCCAGCTCGCCGCGGACCCGGGGTGGGTAGCGCAGGCTCAGCGCGGTGTCGTCGTCCGGCCCGCCGGCGATCACCGGCCCCCGGTCGGTCTCCACCACCTCCACCTGGACGGGGTCCACGCCGGCTACCTCGATCGTCTCCACGTGGACGGACGCTTCCCGCCAGCCGTCCGGGCCGAGCGCCAGAACCCCGGTGTCGTGCCGGCGTAGCCGCTCGACGTAGACGTCCTGGTAGTCGGCCATCGCGTTGGTGATCGCCCACGCCACCGCACCGGTGTGGCCGAAGTGCGCGATGCCCGGCACGCCGGGCACGGCCAGCCCGACCACGTCGTACTCCGGGCAGGCCAGCCGGATTTGCTGGTAGACGCCCGGGTCCTCGAGAAACCGGTGCGGGTCGCCGGCGAGCAGCGCGGCGCCGGTGGCGGTGTGCGAACCGGCTAGCAGCCAGCCGTTGCTGCCGGCAACCGCTGGCCCGTCGGTGGCGAACGCCTCGACCGCCGTCGGGCCGAGGCGCTGCGCGACGTGCTCGCGCCAGAGCTTGCCGGGGAAACCCGCGAACAGGATGTGATGCCCCAGCCACACCGCGAGCGGCGTCCACGGCTCCCATCGGCCCGCCGTCAGCCCGACGGCGGCGAACTCCGGCGCACGGGCCGTCCCGGCGGCGAGGCCGGCGTTCACCCCGTCCACGTACGCGCCCACCCACTCGGCGGTCGCCGGGTCCAGGTTGGCGTGACAGCGGCGGGCGGTGTCGTCCAGCCGCACCTGCCGGGCGAAGCGGTCCCAACCGAGCGCGTCGACGCCGAGGAAGGCCGCGCTGGTGCCCTGCGACCGGTGCCGCTCCACCTCGATCTGCCACGCCCGGTCGTACGCGGTCACCCGGCCCTGCGCCGTCGCGAGGGCGAGCGGGTCGTCCGCGCGTACGTGCGGCACGCCCCACGGGTCGCGGAAGAGCCGCGTCGTCATGCTGGTTCGGTCGCTCGCCGACGGGCGGCCGGGACGACCAGCGGGGTGCCGGTCTCCGGGTCGTCGATCACCCGGCAGGGCAGCCCGTAGACCTCGGCGACCAGGTCGGCGGTCACCACCTCGCGCGGGTCGCCGGCGGCCACCACCCGACCGTCGCGCATCGCGATGAGGTGGGTGGCGTACCGGGCGGCGTGGTTGAGGTCGTGCAGCACCGCGACAAGTGTGCGGCCCTGGTCCTCGTGCAGCCGGGCGCACAGGTCCAGGATCTCGATCTGGTGGGCGATGTCGAGGTACGTGGTCGGCTCGTCGAGCAGCAGCAGCGGCGTCTGCTGCGCCAGCGCCATCGCGATCCACACGCGCTGCCGCTGGCCGCCGGACAGCTCGTCCACCGGTCGGTCGGCGAGGTCGGCGACCCCGGTGGCGGCCATCGACTCGTCGACGATCCGCTCGTCCTCGCGCGACCACTGCCGCAGCAGACCCTGGTGGGGGTAGCGACCACGAGCGACCAGCTCGGCGACGCCGATCCCGTCCGGCGCGATCGACGTCTGCGGCAGCAGGCCGAGGGTGCGAGCGACCTTGCGGGCGGGCTGGTCGTGGATGTCCCGGCCGTCCAGTAGCACCGCGCCGGCGTTCGGGCGCAGCATCCGCGACAGCGCGCGCAGGAGCGTCGACTTGCCGCACGCGTTCGGACCGATGATCACCGTGAACGACCGATCGGGCACCGCCACGGTCAGGTCCTCGGAGATGGTGCGCCGGTCGTAGGCGAGGGTCAGCGCGGTGCCGCCGAGGCGGGACGTCATGGATGCTCCTTTGGAGGGGATTTTCACAGCCGGCCCGCCCGGCGTTCGACGGCCAGCAGCCAGACCAGGTACCCGCCGCCGAGCACGCCGGTCACCACGCCGACCGGGAGTTGGTGCCCGGTGAACGCGCGCTGGGCCACCAGGTCGGCGCCGACCAGCAGCGCCGCGCCGACCCCCATCGAGGGCAGCATGTTCGGCCCGGGGGCACGGGTCAGCCGCTTCGCGACGTGCGGCGCGACGAGCGCCACGAACGACACGGGACCGGCCGCCGCCGCCGCGAACGAGACGAGCAGCACCGCCGCGGCGAGCAGCGCCAGGCGCATCCCGCGTACCGGCACGCCGAGCGCGCTGGCCGTGTCGTCGCCCAGCTCCATCATCCGCAGCGCCGGGGCGCAGCCGACGAGCACGAGCGGGGTCAGCACGGCGGTCACGGCCAGCAGCGGCCCGGCGTTGGCCCAGCCCCGCCCGTCCAGGCTGCCGGTGAGCCAGAGCACCGCGCGGGCGGCGTCCATCAGCGGGGCCCTGGTCAGCAGGTAGCCGTTGACGCCGGTGAGGATCGCGGCGACGCCGATGCCGACCAGGACGAGCCGGTAGCCGTGCACGCCTCGCCGCCACGCGAGTGCGTAGATCAGCAGGCCGGTGGCGAGCCCGCCGACGACCGCCGCGCCGGCCAGGGCCAGGCTGCCGCCCCCGAGGACGACCACCACCAGCGCGCCGGTCGACGCGCCCTGGGTGAAGCCGAGGGTGTCCGGGCTGCCCAGCGGGTTGCGGACCAGCGACTGGAACAGCGTGCCGCCCAGCGCCAGCGCCGCGCCGACCAGCAGGGCGGCGACCAGTCGGGGCAGGCGCAGCTCGGTCACGATGAACTGCTCCGCCGGGCTGCCGCCGCCGGTCAGGGTGCGCAGCACGTCGGCCGGGCCCATGGGGTAATCGCCGCTGCCCATCGCGACCAGCGAGAGCACGGCGGCGAGCAGCGCCGCGCCGAGACCGACGGCCAGGGCGCGGGGGCGGAACCGCACCGACAACCCCCCGGGGGTACGGATGACCGTCATGTCGCCGCTCCACGTCGCCGCGTGCGACCGCTGGTGCGGGCGCTCACGGGTGGGCCACCCGTGAGCGGCTGACCAGCCAGAGGAACAGCGGGCCGCCCAGCACGGCGGTGACCATGCCGACCTGGAGTTCACCGGGCCGGCCGAGCACCCGGCCCAGCACGTCGGCGCCGAGCAGCAGCACCGGCGCGAGCACCGCGCAGTACGGCAGCAGCCAGTGCAGGTCGGGCCCGGTCAGCGCACGTACCAGGTGTGGCACGAGCAGGCCGACGAAGACGATGGGGCCGCAGGCCGCGGTCGCCGCGCCGCAGAGCAGGGTGACCGCGACGATCACGGCGGCCCGGATCAGGGCCGGTCGGGCGCCCAGGGCCCGGGCCGCGTCGTCGCCGAGTGCGAGGGCGTTCAGCGGACGGGCCGCGCCGAGGGCGACCAGCAGACCGACCAGGATGAACGGCGTCACCCGGGCCACCGTCGCGGCGTCGGCGCTGGCCAGCGAGCCGACCGTCCAGAACCGCAGCCGGTCCAGCGAGGCGGTGTCCAGCAGCATGACCGCGCTCACGAACGAGTACAGGGTGGCGTTGAGCGCCGCGCCGGCCAGCGCGAGGCGGGCCGGGGTGGCCCCGCGTCCGCCGCCCACGGCGTAGACCAGCGCGGTGACCAGGGCGGCGCCGAGCAGCGCGAACCAGACGTACCCGCCGATGGCCGTGACGCCCAGGAAGGCGGCGGCGGTGGCCACAGCGGCGGACGCCCCGGCGTTGATGCCGAGCAGCCCGGGGTCGGCGAGGGGGTTGCGGGTGAGCGCCTGCATCACCGCGCCGGCCACCCCGAGCGCCGTGCCGGCGAGCAGCCCGAGCAGGGTGCGGGGCAGGCGCATCCGGTGCACCACGGCGTACTCGGTGGCGTCGCGGTGCAGCAGCCCGGACCAGACGTCGGCGAGCGGCAGCGACTTCGCGCCGACGGCGATGCTGAGCACCACGATCACGCCGAGCAGCGCCACGGCGCCGAGCAGGCCGGCGGCGCGGGCCGCGTGGCGTCGCTTCGGTACGGGGGCCGTCGACGCGTCCGGCACGGTGGGTGCCGATGCAATGACGGTGGGTGTGGTGTCCAGTGTGGGCTCCCGGGGGTGTGGCGACACGGCGAACCGCTGTTGACAACGACCGAGGTTAGGCTAACCTAACCCAGCTGTCCCGGTCGACCCCGGCCTTCCCTTGATCGAAAGACGACACCATGCCCGATGCACTGTCCGCCCGTCGCCTCTCTCGTCGTGGCCTGCTGGCCGCTGGCGGTGCCGCCACGCTGGCCGCGCTGCTAGCCGGCTGCGGCAAGGACGATGCTGCCAAGCCTGCTGGCAGCGGAAATGCCGGTGGCCCTTGGTCGTTCACCGACGACCGCAACAAGAAGGTCGAGGCGGCGGCCCGTCCGGCACGCGTGGTGGCCTTCACTGGAGTGGCGGCAGCACTGGTCGATTTCGGTCTCGACAAGCAGGTCGTTGGGGTGTTCGGGGAGACCAAGCGCACCGACGGCACGGCCGACCCGCAGGCCGGCGACCTGAACGTCGAGGCCGTCGAGATCCTCGGCAACACCTGGGGCGAGTTCAGCCTGGAGAAGTACGCCGCCCTGCGCCCCGAGCTGCTGGTCACGCACATGTACGACCCGGACGCCCTCTGGTACGTGCCAGACGAGAGCAAGGACAAGATCCTGCCGCTCGCGCCCAGCGTGGCGATCACGACCGCCCGGGTGCCGATGACCAAGCCCATCGAGCGGTACGCCGCGCTGGCGAAGTCGCTCGGCGCCGACCTGTCGGCCAAGAAGGTCACCGACGCGAAGACCCGCTTCGACGCCGCCGCCGACGCCGTCCGTCAGGCCGTCAAGGCCAACCCGGGCATAAAGGTGATGGCCTGCTCCGGCAGCCCCGACCTGTTCTACGTGTCCAACCCCAAGGTCAGCACCGACCTCATGTACTTCGCCGAGCTGGGCGTCGACATCGTGGTGCCCACCAAACTCGAAGCCGGCGACTACTTCGAGGCGCTGAGCTGGGAGAACGCCGGCAAATTCCCCGCCGACCTGATCCTGCTGGACAACCGCAGCACCGCGCTGCAACCCAAGGACCTCACCGCCAAGCCGACCTGGGGGCAGCTCCCCGCCGTCCGGGCCAACCAGGTGACCCCGTGGGCCGCGGTGCCCCGCTTCTCGTACGCCGGGTCCGCGCCGCTGCTGGAGAACCTCGCCACCGCCATCCGGAACGCGAAGAAGGTCGGCTGACACCATGAGTACGCGCACCGTGAGTACGCGCACCGTCGAACCCGTCGCCCTGCAGTACCGCTTCTTCGCCGCGCACGTCGTACGGGCCCGTCGGGTCGGCGCCTCGCTGATCCGGGTCACCTTCGGCGGCGCGGAGCTGGTCGACTTCGCCGGCGGCGGCCGGGACCAGAGCGTCTCCCTGTTCCTGCCACAGCCGGGTCAGGACGCCCCGGTGGTCCCGGTCGAGCGGGGCGAGGACTGGTTCGACGCGTGGCGGGCGCTCCCGTCGGACGTCCGCGCGGTCATGCGCTCGTACACCATCCGGGAGCACCGTCCGCCGGCCGGCGAGGTGGACATCGACTTCGTGGGCCACGGCGGCACAGGTCCCGCCTCGCGGTGGGCCAGCCTGGCCGGGCTCGGTGACCGCGTGCTGCTGCTCGGCCCGGCGGTGTACGACAACCGCAGCGTCTGCTTCCGCCCGCCGGACGACACCGACCTCGTGGTGCTGGCCGCCGACGAGACCGCGCTGCCGGCCACCGCCGGAATCCTGGCCTGGCTGCCCGCCGGCACCCGGGTGCGTGCCTGGATCGAGGTCCCGGACGCCGCGGACATCACCGAGCTGCCCACCGAGGCCGCCGCGGAGATCCGCTGGATCGTGCGCGGCAGCACCGCACCCGGGAGTGACCTGCTGGTCAGCGCGCTGCGCGCCGCCCGGCTACCGGCCGTCGCGCCGTACGCCTGGATCGCCGGCGAGTCCGGCGTGGTGCGGGCGCTGCGCCGGCACCTGGTCGGTGAGCGCGGCTTCGACCGTCGACGGGTGACCTTCGCCGGCTATTGGCGGCGCGGGCTGTCCGAGGAGGACCTGCGCGCCGAGGCGCTGGCCGGCGCCACCGCCTGAGGGGCGACCCCACCAAACGCAGCACGGCCCCCGGGCGCGCGAACGCGCCGGGGGAGGGTTCCGGCTGCCCATCGTCAGAACGTGGAGGACACATCCCGTGACCGTGCCGACGTACCCCGGCGAGACCGACCCACCCGTGCCAACCGGAGCGCAGGCCGCTCCACCACCGGCCGGAGCATCGGCCGCGGCGCAGGCCCACCTGCTGCACGACGGTTCGGTCGAGCAGTACCGGCGGGCGATCGCCGACGGCGTCGACCGGGTCGCCCGCCGGGTCGCCACGGTGGACCGGCCCGCCACCGGCGTCGCTCCCGCCGAGCTGGCCCCCCTGGTCGACGGGGTCGACCTGGACCAGCCCCTGGGCGACGCCGGCGCGGCGCTGGACGAGTTGGAGGGCGTCTACCTGCGTGACGCCGTCTGGTTCCACCACCCTCGCTACCTGGCCCACCTCAACTGCCCGGTGGTCATCCCGGCGCTGCTCGGCGAAGCGGTGCTCAGCGCGGTCAACTCCTCGCTGGACACCTGGGACCAGAGCGCCGGCGCCACGCTCATCGAGCGTCGGCTGATCGACTGGACCGCCGCCCGGGTCGGCCTCGGTCCGGATGCCGACGGCGTGTTCACCAGCGGGGGCAGCCAGTCCAACCTCCAGGCGCTGCTGCTGGCCCGGGAGGAGGCGTGCGCTGCCGCGACCACTCCGGCGGCACGTCTTGAGCTGCTGCCCCGCCTCCGGGTGCTCACCTCCGTCGCCGGGCACTTCAGCGTCCAGAAGTCCGCCAAGCTCCTCGGCCTCGCCCCGGACGCCGTGATCGCGGTGCCCACCGACGCGCAGCGGCGAATCCGGCCCGCCGCCGTCCGTGACGAGATCGCCCGGTGCCGGCAGGCCGGACTGGTCGTGATGGCCGTCGTGGGGACGGCCGGCACCACCGACTTCGGCTCCATCGACCCGCTCGTGGAGTTGGCCGGGGTCTGCGCGGCGACGGGCGTCTGGCTGCACGTCGACGCCGCGTACGGCTGCGGGCTGCTCGTCTCGCCGACGCGCCGGCACCTGCTCGACGGCATCGAACGCGCCGACTCGGTGACCGTGGACTACCACAAGTCGTTCTTCCAGCCGGTCAGTTCCAGCGCGCTGCTGGTACGCGACCGACGGACGCTGCGGCACGCCACCTACCACGCCGACTACCTCAACCCGGCGCGGATGGTGGAGCAGCAGATCCCCAATCAGGTCGACAAGAGCCTGCAGACGACCCGCCGTTTCGACGCGCTCAAGCTCTGGCTGACCCTGCGGGTGATGGGCCCGGACGCGCTCGGCGCGCTCTTCGACGAGGTGGTCGACCGGGCGGCCGACGCCTGGCAGCTCGTCAGCGAGGATCCACGTTTCGAGGTGGTGACCCGGTCGCAGTTGAGCACCGTGGTCTTCCGCTACCTGCCCACCGGTCCGGGCCGCGAGCTGGCCGACGCCGCCAACCTGCACGCCCGGGAGGCGCTGGCCGCCTCCGGCCTCGCCGTGGTCGCCGGCACCCGCGTGGACGGCCGGCACTTCCTCAAGTTCACGCTGCTCAACCCCGCCACGACCGTCGACGACATCGGTCACGTGCTCGAACTGATCGCCGGCCACGCCGGGCGGTACGTGCGCGACACCGTCGCGGCCGACCTGACCTGCCCCGTCGGCTGACCCCGAATCCCCGCCTGGAGTAGAAGATGTCCACCCACGACTTCGTCGCCATCGGGCTCGGCCCGTACAACCTGGGCCTGGCCTGTCTCACCGCGCCGATCGACGAGCTGGACGGGGTCTTCCTGGAAGCTCGACCCAGCCTCGCCTGGCACCCCGGCATGCTGCTGGAGTCCGCCCGGTTGCAGACCCCGTTCATCGCCGACCTGGTCAGCCTCGCCGATCCAACCTCCCCGTACTCGTTCCTCAACTACCTCAAGGAGATCGGCCGGCTCTACCCGTTCTACATCCGGGAGAGCTTCTACCCACTGCGCAGCGAGTACGACGCCTACTGCCGGTGGGCGGCGGCGAAGCTGCCGAACCTGCGCTTCGGCCAGACGGTGACCACGGTGGAGTACGACAGCGCCGACGAGCGGTACGTCGTGCGGGCGACCACCGGCGGGTCCGAGAGCGTCGAGTACCGGGCCCGGCACCTGGTGCTCGGCACCGGCACGCCGCCGCATCTGCCGCCCGCGGTCGCCGGGCTGCCTGGCGACGCCGTGCACAACTCGCGCTACCTGGAGCACCGGGACGCGCTGCGGGCCAAAGGCAGCATCACCGTCGTGGGCAGCGGGCAGAGCGCCGCCGAGATCTACCACGACCTGCTCGGCGACATCGGCAGGTACGGCTACCAGCTCAACTGGGTCACCCGCTCGCCCCGGTTCTTCCCGCTGGAATACACCAAGCTGACGCTGGAGATGACGTCGCCGGACTACGTGGACTACTTCCACGCGCTACCGGAGCAGACCCGCTACCGGCTGGAAGCCGAGCAGAAGGGCCTGTTCAAGGGGATCAACGCCGACCTGATCAACGACATCTTCGACCTGCTCTACGCGCACAGCGTCCACGGGCCGGTGCACACCCGACTGATCACCAACACCGAGCTGGTCGACGCCGCCCACCACGACGGGGAGTACACGCTCGGGTTGCGGCACGTGGAGCAGGAGCGGGACTTCACCCTGCGCACCGACGGCCTGGTCCTGGCCACTGGCTACCACTACCGGGTGCCGACGTTCCTCGAACCGGTACGCGAGCGGATTCGCTGGGACGCGCACGGCCGCTTCGACGTGGCCCGCAACTACAGCATCGACCACGACGGGCGGGGCATCTTCCTGCAGAACGCGGGCACCCACACGCACAGCGTCACCTCGCCGGATCTGGGCATGGGCGCGTACCGCAACTCCTGGATCATCCGCGCGCTGCTCGGCCGGGAGCACTACCCGATCGAGAAGAGCATCACCTTCCAGGAGTTCGGGGTGGTGTCGTGAGCGTGGTCTTCACCCGCGCCGACGACCGGCTCGGTGAGTTCGCCCTGCGTACCCTCGATCCGGAGGCCGACGGCGCGCTGCTGCACGGCTGGGTGACCCACCCGAGGTCGGCGTTCTGGTTGATGCAGGACGCCGACGAGACGCAGGTCGTCGAGGAGTACCGGCGCATCGCCGCGCACCCGCACCACGACGCGTACCTCGGTCTGTGGCGGGGGAGTCCGGCTTTCCTGGCCGAGCGCTACGACCCGGCCCACGTGGAACTGGTCGGCCTCTACGACCACCGGCCGGGCGACGTGGGCATGCACTTCCTGTGCGCGCCCGCCGGCACGCCGGTGCACGGCTTCACCCGCGCGGTGATCCGTACCGTCATGGCGTGGCTCTTCGCCGACCAGGCGACCGTGCGCGTGGTGGTCGAGCCCGACGTCCGCAACACCGCCGTGCACGCGCTGAACGCCGTTGTCGGCTTCGAGGTCGTCGGCCCGGTCATCAAGCCGGAGAAGGAGGCGCTGCTCAGCGTCTGCACCCGCGCCCATTTCCTGGCCGCCGCCGAGCCGGCCGCCGCCGAGCCGGCCGCCGCCGAGCCGGCCGCCGCCGAGCCGGCCGCCGAGGCCGCCGCCACACGAGACGAAGGAGCCCTGGCGTGACCGCCACCGCCGTACCCACCCCGCCGACCGTCGCCGGCCAGACCGCCCCCGGCGACCCGGTCGCGCACCTCACTCCGCAGCGCTGGGCGCGGGCCAACCGGTTGCTGGTCCGCAAGGCGCTCGCCGAGTTCACCCACGAGCGGCTGCTCACCCCGGCGCCCGTGCCCGGCCCCGACGACCGCCAGTGGTACGAGGTCCGCAGCGACGACGGCACCGTCACCTACCGGTTCGCCGCCCGGGTGCTCGCCCTGGCCCACTGGCAGATCGACGCCGACAGCATCACCCGATACCGCGACGGCACGTCGATGCCACCCGACGCGGTGGACCTGATCGTCGAGCTGCGCGGCACCCTCGGGCTCTCCGCGCGGGTGCTCCCGGTCTACCTGGAGGAGATCACCTCCACCCTCGCGGGTACGGCGTACAAGCTGGCCCAGTCCGCGCCGAGCGCCGCCGAGCTGGCCGGGGCGGACTTCCAGACCATCGAGACGTCGATGACCGAGGGTCACCCCTGCTTCGTGGCCAACAACGGCCGGCTCGGCTTCGGCGTCGACGAGTACCACCGCTACGCGCCAGAGGTCGCCACTCCGGTACGCCTGGAGTGGTTGGCCGCCCACCGGGACCACTCGACGTTCAGCAGCGCCGCCGACCTCGACTACGACGCGCTCATCGCGGGCGAGTTGGACGCCGACACCCGGGCACGGTTCGCCGCCACGATGGCCGACCTCGGGCTCGACCTCGCCGACTACCACCTCATTCCGGCGCACCCCTGGCAGTGGTGGAACAAGCTGGCCGTGACGTTCGCGGGGGAGCTGGCCGAACGACGGCTGGTGCACCTGGGGCCCGGTCCGGACTCATACCTCGCGCAGCAGTCCATCCGCACCTTCTTCAACGTCAGCGAGCCGGGCCGGCACTACGTCAAGACCGCGCTGTCGGTGCTCAACATGGGCTTCATGCGGGGACTGTCGGCCGCGTACATGGCCGCCACCCCCGCCATCAACGACTGGCTGGCCGACCTGATCGCCGGCGACGAGGTGTTGACCGGCACGGGCCTGACGGTCATCCGGGAGCGGGCGGCGGTCGGCTACCGGCACCGGCAGTACGAGGCGGCCACCGAGCGGACGTCCCCGTACCGCAAGATGCTCGCCGCGCTGTGGCGGGAGAGCCCGGTGCCCGGCCTGGCCCCGGGGGAGCGACTGTCCACGATGGCCGCGCTGCTGCACGTCGACGACGACGGCGGCTCGCTGGCGGCGGCGCTGATCCACCGGTCGGGCCGGACGCCCGAGGTGTGGCTGCGCCGCTACCTGGACGCCTACCTGACCCCGCTGCTGCACAGCTTCTACGCCCACGACCTGGCCTTCATGCCGCACGGTGAGAACGTCATCCTGGTCCTCGACGAGCACCACACCGTCCAGCGGGTGATCTTCAAGGACATCGCCGAGGAGATCGCGGTGCTGAGCGCCGACGTCGAGTTGCCGGCCGAGGTGGAGCGGGTCCGCGTCGAGGTGCCCGACGACACGAAGCTGCTGACCATCTTCACCGACGTCGTGGACTGCTTTCTGCGCCACCTCAGCGCGGTGCTGGTCGAGGCGGGAGTGCTGACCGAGGACGCTTTCTGGGGCACGGTCGCGGCCTGCGCCGCCGACTACTTCGCCCGAGTGCCGCACCTGGCCGAGCGCGTACGCCACTACGACCTGTTCGCCCCCGAGTTCACGCTGTCCTGCCTCAACCGCCTTCAGCTCCGCGACAACCAGCAGATGATCGACCTGGCCGACCCGTCGGCGGCCCTGCAGTTCGTCGGCACCCTCACGAATCCACTGGCGGCCCACGCCCCGGCCCGCTGACGTCCTCCGCGTCCCAGCGCTGCCGGGACGCGGAGTGACGCGGCCCGCGCCGCGGGTGTTGGCCCTACCGGTAGTCGGCGAAGATCCGCCGCTCCACGCCGTCGACGGTGACCGGGCCGCCGTGCGGAAGGATCCACTGCGGCCTGGTGTGGCCGAACGGGACGCCGACGCAGACGACCGCGTCGGGGTTGTAGCGGCGCACCACGTCGACGACGGTGTCGCGCTGCTGCTCGCGGAGGCCGGCCCGTTCCTCGGCGGTGGGTCTGCGGGTGAGGTCGGAGACCGGGGGACGGGCGACCAGGACCGCGTCGACGGCGGCCAGGAGACCGCGTTCACCCAGCGCGCGGACGATCCAACCGACCTCGCGGGCGGGCAGGAGCTCCTCCGACGTCTCGATGATCAGCACGCCGCCCCGCAGGGTCTCCGGCGGGAACGGGAAGCGTCCCGCCGTGAGGATCCACTGGAGGACCTCCAGGCAGCCACCCCAGGTGGGGCCGGTGACCGTGCGGCGCGGCCCGTACCAGCTCCACGGTTCGGTCGGCTCGCGTTCCCCGTACGACTGCAACGCCCGTGGGTCGGCCCAGTCGAACCCGATGTCCTCGGACTCGCCCGGATCGGTGATCTCCAACCGCTCGCCGGTGAGGAGCGCGGCACGCAGCGACCGGGCGTGGATGTCGTCCACGGCGGGGCCGGGGCCGAGGTGCACCTGGGACGACCCGCCGTAGAAGCTCGCGATGCCGAGTCCCCAGAGCCACTGGTGCAGGTTGGTGTTGTCGCTGGTGCCGAGGAACGGCTTCGGGTCGGCGCGGGCCAGGTCGGCGTCCAGGTGGGGGATGACGGTGATCTGGTCCTCGCCGCCGATGACGGCGAGGATGGCGCGTACCCGAGGATCGGCGAAGGCGGTATTGAGGTCCGCCGCGCGCGCCTGCGCGGTCGCGCCGACCGTGCGGGTGGTGGGGTACTCGACCGGGACGAGGCCGGTCACGTCGGCGAGCCGGCGCATGGCCTGCTGGTGGATCTCGGGAAAGGCGCCGGCCGCGGCGAACGAGGGGGACAGGACCGCGATGTGGTCGCCGGGACGCGCCTTCGGGGGACGTACAAGATCGTGCTTCATCCCGAGATTCCACCAGCGACAGCCACCGGCGCGCTATCCCGTTTCGGCGCGCGCCGGCGGTGGGCCGAGCGGTGCGGCAGGCCGCTGGTGTTATCGATAACACGAGGTGACCCGCCGTCCCACGTCCTCCTCAACGCACCTGATCTCCCAGCTCAGCCGGGTGCACAGCGAGCCATAATAGTTAGAACCTTGAATTTGTACGTCGCCCAGCCGTAACATGCCGAACACGGATGTGAACGCTAACGTTCGGACCCCTGCATCCCCCGAGCCCGTCCCGCCCGGTTGCCGTCCCGCCGCCGGTAGCGCTCATCTGGAGGTCCCATGTCGTCCCTGCCCCTCAGCCGACGCCGCGTGCTGCAGGCCGCCGGCGCCACCGCCGTGCTCTCCGCGACCGGTGCCACGACGCTCGGCGCGGGCCCCGCCGCCGCTGCCGTGGTCCCGCCGGCGCGGCCGGACATCGGCGTCGCCGCCTACCCCTTCGACCTCGGTCAGGTGCGACTGACCAGCGGCCGTTGGTTCGACAACCAGAACCGCACATTGAACTACCTGCGCTTCGTCGACGTCGACCGCATGCTCTACAACTTCCGCGCCAACCACCGGCTGTCCACGAACGGCGCCGCCACCAACGGTGGTTGGGACGCGCCGAACTTCCCGTTCCGCACCCACATGCAGGGGCACTTCCTCACCGCGTGGGCCTACGCCTACGCGGTGCTGGGCGACACCACCTGCCGGGACAGGGCGAACTACATGGTCGCCGAGATGGCCAAGTGCCAGGCGAACAACGGCGCGGCAGGCTTCTCCGCCGGCTACCTGTCCGGCTTCCCGGAGTCGGACTTCGCCGCGCTCGAGGCGCGGACGCTGTCCAACGGCAACGTGCCCTACTACTGCATCCACAAGACGCTCGCCGGCCTGCTCGACGTCTGGCGCTACACCGGCAACACCCAGGCCCGTACGGTGCTGCTGGCCCTCGCCGGCTGGGTCGACACCCGCACGTCCCGGCTCAGCTCCAGCCAGATGCAGTCGATGCTCGGCACCGAGTTCGGCGGCATGAACGACGTGCTGACCGACATCTACCAGCAGACCGGTGACAGCCGGTGGCTCACGACCGCCCAGCGGTTCGACCACGCCGCCGTGTTCAACCCCCTGGCGAACAACCAGGACCAGCTCAACGGCCTGCACGCCAACACGCAGGTGCCCAAGTGGATTGGCGCCGCCCGCGAGTTCAAGGCCACGGGGACCACCCGCTACCGGGACATCGCCAGCAACGCGTGGAACATCACCGTGAGTGCGCACTCCTACGTCATCGGCGGCAACAGCCAGGCCGAGCACTTCCGGGCGCCCAACGCGATAGCCGGTTACCTGAGCAACGACACCTGCGAGCAGTGCAACACCTACAACATGCTCAAGCTGACGCGCGAGTTGTGGCTGCTCGACCCGAACCGGGCCGACTACGTCGACTTCTACGAGCGCGCGATGATCAACCACCTGATCGGCGCGCAGAACCCGGCCGACAGCCGCGGTCACATCACCTACTTCACCCCGCTCAAGCCCGGCGGACGGCGGGGGGTGGGCCCGG
This sequence comes from Micromonospora sp. DT4, assembly GCF_049841675.1. Taxonomy (NCBI): domain Bacteria; kingdom Bacillati; phylum Actinomycetota; class Actinomycetes; order Micromonosporales; family Micromonosporaceae; genus Micromonospora; species Micromonospora sp. DT4. The sequence goes on along the minus strand of NZ_JBNCKT010000014.1, from coordinate 27,193 downwards.
CGTGGGGCGGCGGCACCTGGAGCACCGACTACAACTCGTTCTGGTGCTGCCAGGGCACCGGCCTGGAGATCAACACGAAGTTGATGGACTCCGTCTACTTCTACAACGGCACGACGCTGACGGTGAACCTCTTCGTCCCGTCGGAGCTGAACTGGTCGCAGCGCGGCATCACGGTCACCCAGAGCACCACGTACCCGGTGAGCGACACCACCACCCTGACGCTCTCCGGCACGATGAGTGGCTCGTGGAGCATCCGGGTGCGTATCCCGGCGTGGACGAGCGGCGCGACCATCAGCGTCAACGGTGTGGCGGAGTCCGTCACCACGACGCCGGGCAGCTACGCCACCATCACCCGCACCTGGGCCGCCGGTGACACCATCACCGTACGGCTGCCGATGCGGGTGGTCATGCGGGCCGCCAACGACAATCCCAGCGTCGCCGCCGTCACGTACGGCCCGAGTGTGCTCTGCGGCAACTACGGCAACACCACGCTCAACGCGCTGCCGTCGCTCGTGGTCTCGTCGATCGCGCGGACCAGCACCAGCTCGCTCGCGTTCACCGCCACCGCGACCGGATCCACCGTCAACCTCGCGCCGTTCCAGGACGCCCACGGCTACAACTACACGGTCTACTGGAACACCAGCGGCAGCAGCGGCGGAGGCAGCTACCGGCTGGTCAACGTCGGCAGCGGGATGGTCCTCGGCATCCAGGACATGTCCACCGCCGACGGTGGGCTGGCTCTGCAGTGGGACGACAGCGGCACCGCCGACCACAACTGGGTCATGATCACCGACGGCAACGCCGTCCGGTTCCGCAACGTCAACAGCGGCAAGGTCCTCGGCGTGGAGAACATGTCCACCGCCGACAACGCCCGCGTCCTGCAGTGGTCGGACAACGGCACTGCCGACCACCGGTGGACCCTTGTCGACAACGGGGACGGCACCTACAAGATCCGCAACGTCAACAGCGGCAAGCTGCTCGGCATCCTGAACAACTCCACCGCCCGTGGCGCGCAGGCTGTGCAGGACCCGGACAACGGCAGCGCGGACAACCGCTGGCGGTTGGTGGCGAACGCCTAGACAGCGAGGGTGGGACCGGCCTACGGCCGGCCCGACCTGGCAACGTGTGGAGGAGCGGCATACCTCAGAGTCATATTCATACCTCTGAGGTATGCCGCCCACCACCCCATCCGCCCCGGTCGAGGTGACCGACGGTGACTGCGCTCAGTCGGCTGCTCCCGCGCGCCGGAACGCGCGGGCCAGCTCGATCAGGTCGAGCCCTTCGAAGTGGCGCAGGAACCGCCGGCGTACGGCCGCCAGGTGGCTGGGCCAGGACTCCTGGAGGCGGGCGAAACCCGCGTCGGTGAGCACCGCGTTCCAGCCCCGGGCGTCCTCCTCGCACCGTTCCCGCTTGACCAGTCCCTGGCTCTCCAGCCGGCTGATTGTCCGGGTCATGCCGCTCAGCGAGAGGTAGCAGGCCGTGGCGAGTTCGTGCATCCGCATCCGCCGGGCCGGGGCCTCGGAGAGGCTCATCAGGGCGGTGTACTCGGTCAGCGGCAGTTGGCGGTCGCCGACCATGTCGGCGTCGATCGTGCGTGGTACCACGTACATCACCTGGCCCAAGGCGCGGACCAGCGCCTCCTCGTCGGGTTCGAGGGGTCGCGGAGACTCTTGGCGGGGATCGGCCATCCCGCAAGCATAGTTGCTTGACCGAGCAATTGCTTACCCAGCGTGTGATCATGGTCATGATCATGCGATCGCCATTTGCTTGACGAAGCAAGGAGCGGCTAGCGTTCCGGCTTCAAGTTCGGACAACCACCGAAAGGCGTAGCCATGACCAGGATCGGGATCATCCTCGGAAGCACCCGCCCGGGGCGCAACGGCGAAGCCGTCGCCCGCTGGGTCCACGAGATCGCCCAGCAGCGCACCGACGCGCAGTTCGAGCTGATCGACCTGCTCGACTACAAGCTGCCGCACCTCGACGAGGCAATGCCGCCGGCGATGGGCCAGTACAGCCAGCCGCACACACTGCGCTGGGCCGAGACCATCGCGTCGTTCGACGGTTTCGTGATGGTGACGCCCGAGTACAACCACTCGACCTCCGGCGCCCTGAAGAACGCCATCGACTTCCTCTACGGCGAGTGGAACAACAAGGCCGTCGGGTTCGTCAGCTACGGCTCCGTCGGCGGCACCCGGGCCGTCGAGCACCTGCGCCTGATCGCCGGTGAGCTGCAGATGGCCGACGTGCGCTCGCAGGTCGCGCTCTCGCTCTTCACCGACTTCGAGAACTTCAGCACCTTCAAGCCCGGCGACCAGCACCTGCAGGCGCTGACCACCACCCTCGACCAGGTCGTGGCCTGGAGCGCCGCGCTCGCGCCGCTGCGCCAGGGCTGACCCCTTCGCGTACGCCTCGAGACGGCTGCGGGACTCGCTCCCGCGGCCGTCCGCGTACCCACCGCCCGGGTCGAGCACCATAGCCTCGGCGGGATGAGCAAAGCGCCCCGGCTGGCCCGGCCCCCGCTGTCGCGGGACCGCTCCTTCGGCACCTACTGGATTGCGCAGTCGTTCTCCGCGGCGGGCGACGCGTTCGCCTACCTGGCGGTGCCGCTGCTGGTGTTGCAGGCGACCGGATCGGTGGCGCAGATGGGCCTGCTCACCGCCGTCGCGGGTGCGGCATCTGTTCACCCCGGTCCGTCGAGCGGGCGCCGAGCCGGCAGCCGACCCACGCGGGCTCGGACCGACACCGGCCGTGGGCACGACCGGCGGCTGAGGCGCGTTGCCGGCGGGGAGTCAGAACTCCTGGTACATGACGTGCAGGCCGACCCGGCCGAGGGTTCGGTGGCGGAACGCGCCCGGCACGGTGCCGACCACCTCGAAGCCCTCCCGCAGGTACAGCTCGACCGCCGTCTGGTTCGTCTCCACCACGGCGTTGAACTGCATGCCGGCGTACCCCTGACGGCGTGCCCAGGTCAGGGCGTCGCGGCACAGCGCGGTGCCCACGCCCCGACCGCGGGCGTCGGCGGCGACCAGGAAGCTGGCGGTGGAGACGTGCGCGCCGGGCCCCGGCCGGTTGGCGCCCATCTTCGCGCTGCCGAGCACCCGCCCGCCGTCCACCGCGACGACGGTCCGCCCGGGCGGGGCCTCCACCCAGATGTGGTACGCCTCGTCTGCGGTCATCTGAGGGTCGTAGGCGAAGGTGTCCTGTGCCCGGATGACGTCCTCGACGATCGGCCACACCTGCGACCAGTCCTGGTCGGTGAACGTACGAATCAACACCGGCGCAGGCTACGCAGGACTGGCCGGCGGGGACAACGGGTTTGCGCGGACCAGGTCCGCCGGCCCCGTCACGAGGCGGTGCCGGCTCGCCGGGCGCGGGGCGTCGACGTTGCCGTGTCGCGCGGTCGGCCCGCCGCCGGCCCGGAGGTGTCCCGGCGGATCAGCTCGGCGGGGAGCACCTCGATCCGAGGCGTCGGCGCGGCCGCGCCGAGCACCAGCGACATCGCCCGCACTCCCATATCGACGAGGGGGAGCCGCACCGTGGTCAACGCGGGCGTGACGTCGCGGGCGATCGGCATGTCGTCGAAGCCGACGACGGAGATCCGTCCCGGTACGGCGAGCGAGCGGGCCCGCAGGGTGGCGAGAGCGCCGATGGCCATCGAGTCGTTGAGCGCCACGATCGCGGTCAGCTCCGGATCGGCGTCGAGTAGCCGGGCGGTGGCCTCCGCGCCGCCGTCGCGGTCGAACTCGGCGTACCGGACGCGCCGCTCGGGCAGGTCGAGGCCGTGCGCGGCGAGGGCCTGCCGGAGCCCGGCCAGCCGATCGGTGGTGGTGGTGAGGATGCGCGGGCCGGCGACCACGCCGATCGCACGGTGGCCCAGCTCGCAGAGTTCGCGGCCGGCAAGGTGGCCGCCGGCCCGGTTGTCCGGCATGACGGCGTCGCCGGAGTGCTCGTGGCGACCGATGACCGCGACCCGCCCGCCGGTCGCCTCGTACGCCGCCAGCTTCTCGTTGAGCTGACGGGTGAACGTCTCGTCGTGGTAGCCGGATCCGGCGAGGATCAGCGCCGCCACCTGGTGGCCGCGCAGCAGCTCCACGTACTCCAGCTCGCGATCCGGGTCGCGGTAGCTGTTGCAGATCATCAGCAGCCGGCCCTGGTCGGTGGCGACCCGTTGCAGCCCACGCGTGATCTCGGCGAAGTACGGGTCGGAGACGTCGTGCACGATCACGCCGACCGCGCTGCGGTGCGAGCGGGCCAGCAGTTGGGCGTGGGCGTTCGGCACGTACTGCAACTCGGCCACGGCGGCGAGCACGCGCTCGCGCAGCTCGTCGGTGACCGGTTTGCTGCTGCCGTTGATGACGCGGGAGGCCGTGGCGGGTGAGACGCCCGCGCGCCGCGCCACGTCGGACAGGGTCGCCATGGCCCGCCCCCTCGGTCTGTTGACGGCGTTTCGCCGCGCCGGCTAGCGTCACCGTACCGCAGAGAAAGCCCTTTCCCGCAGGGAGGCCCGGCCATGTCGGATCGCTTCGCGGCGCTGCCCGGTGGGATCGGTGTGTCCCGGCTGCGCGTCTACGACACGGCCGCGCCGGACGGCGTGGTCGGTGGTACCCCGCACGTGCATCTCTGCTGCACGGAGGGGTACGTGGTGACCGGCGGCGAGGGCGCGGTGCAGACCCTGACCAGCGCCGACGGCTTCTCGGAGACCCCGCTGCGCCCGGGCGCGGTGGTCTGGTTCGAGCCGGGCACCGTGCACCGTCTCGTCAACGGCGGCGGTCTGACCATTGTGGTGCTCATGCAGAACAGTGGCCTGCCCGAGGCCGGTGACGCGGTGCTGACCTTTCCGCCGGAGGTGCTCGCCGATCCGGCCGCGTACGCCGCCACGGCGGCGCTGCCCGACGGCGGGGCGCCGGGGGCGGACGTGCGCGCCGCGTACCGCCGCAGGGACCTGGCGGTGACCGGCTTCGCGGCGCTGCGGACCGGCGGTCCGGCGGCGCTGGCCGCGTTCCACGATGCGGCGCTCGCGCTGCGCCGGCCGTTGCTCGATCGGTGGCGGCAGCGGTGGGCCGCGGGTGCGGCCCGTGCCGCCGCCGGTACGGGCGACCAGCTCGACGCCCTCGACCGGGGCGACGCCGGGCACCTGGGCGACGCCGGGGTGTACGCGGTGGGTGAGCCGGTCGAGCGAGGTCGGCTGGGCATGTGCGGGCTGCTCGACACGTATCCCACGAGCGCCTGAACAGATCGAGGAAAGGCCTTGCCTGTGGTCAGGGGGCCGCCTACGCTCCCAGGAAAGCGTTTGCCTGATACGCCTACCGGCCCGGGCCGCCACCGCTGTTCCGGGCTCCGAGGAGGTTCCCCGTGACCGAGAACGCTCTGGACACGGCGGGCGGGCAGGCCGCCACTGAGTCGGAGACGGTGTCCCCGACACCGACCGATCCCGTGGACGCACCGGCATCCGCCGGTCGCCGGGCGGTGTCCACGGTGGCCGGTCGGCCGTCGGTCGAACGCCCGGTGCGACGCAACCTCGGCCGCCGCGCGGCGACGGTCGCCGACTCGCTGTGGCGGCCGGCGCTCGTGCTGGCGGCCTTCTTCCTCGCCTGGTGGTTCGTCGCGGCCCGTGAGTACGTGCCGAACTACCTCGTACCCACCCCCGGCCAGGTCTGGACCACGATGACCGACCAGTGGTCCGAACTGGCGCGACACACCATGGTCACGCTCTACGAGACCGTGCTCGGCTTCGTCCTGGCCGCCGCGCTGGGGCTGGTCACTGCGGTCGCCATCGCCTACTCGCGCACCCTGGACAAGGCGCTCTACCCGATCGTCCTGTTCGCACAGGTCATCCCGAAGATCGCCATCGCGCCGCTGCTGGTCGTCTGGTTCGGCCTCGGCCTCACCCCGAAGATCATCCTGGCGGTGCTCATCGCGTTCTTCCCGGTGGTCATCTCCGGCGTGGCCGGCCTGCGCTCGACCGACCCGGAACTGCTCGACCTCTCCGCCACGATGGGGGCTGGGCCGTGGCGTACCTTCCGCAAGATCCGCTTTCCGAACGCGCTGCCGCACCTGATGGCCGGTCTGAAGGTGGCGGTCACCCTCGCGGTGGTCGGCGCCGTGGTCGGCGAGTTCGTCGGCGCCAGCGAAGGGCTCGGCTACGTCCTGTTGCTGGCCAACGGCAACCTCGACGCCCCGCTCCTGTTCGCCGACCTGATCCTGATGTCCGCCATCGGCATCGTCCTGTTCGTCCTGGTCGAGATCGCCGAGGCGCTGCTCATCCCGTGGCACGCCAGCCGCCGCGTCGGCGTGTCCCTCACCACCTCCTGACCGACCCCATCACGGAGGCACCGATGAAACGCACCGCCACCACCATCCTGGCCACCGCCGTCCTGCTGCTCGCCGCCACCGGCTGCGGCGACAGCGACTCCGCCGGCAAGACGGGCGCCGACGGAAAGAAACAGGTCACCCTGACCCTCAACTGGGTGCCGTACGGCGAGCACGCCCCCTTCTACTACGGCCTGCAGAAGGGCTACTACTCCGCCGAGGGCATCGACCTGAAGATCCTGCCCGGCAACGGCTCCGGCAACACGGTCAAGCAGGTCGCCCAGAAGCAGACCGACTTCGGTTGGGCCGACAGCCCCGTCCTGCTCAAGTCGGTGGCCAGCGGAATGCCGGTGCGCAGCCTCGGCGCGTACCTGGAGAAGGGCCCCTCCTCGGTGGAGTTCTTCACCGAGAAGAACATCAAGACCCCGGCCGACCTGAAGGGCAAGACCGTCGGCGGTACGCCCGGCGACGCCCTCTACGCGACCTTCCCGGCCTGGTTGGAGAAGAACGGCCTCAAGAAGGACGACGTCAAGGTGGTCAACGTGGACGCCGCCGGCAAGATCGCCGCCCTCGCCGAGGGCAAGGTCGACGCCATCATGGGCTTCTTCCACGACCAGGCGCCCACCATCGAGAGCAAGACCGGCAAGAAGGTCGACGTGCTGCTCTTCGCCGACTACGGGATGAACCTGCTCGGCACCGGCCTGATCGCCAACACCCAGACCCTGCAGAAGGACCCGGAGCTGGCCCGCAAGTTCGTGCGGGCCACCCAGAAGTCCTGGGCCGACGCGGCACGCGACCCGGCCGGCGCGGTGAGCGCCATGGTCGCGCTCGCCGAGAACGAGCCCGCACCCGAGGTGCTCACCAAGCAGCTCACCCTCAACCTGCCGCTGCTCGGCGGCGACGGCCCGCCCGGCGTGAACACCGACGCCCAGTGGTCCGAGACCATCGACCTGATGTCCCGCTTCGCGGAGCTGAAGGACCCGGGCGCGCCGAACGCGTACTGGGATTCGTCGTACGCGGCCAAGGGGTGACGAGGTGAGCGCCGCGCCGGCCACCACCGGCACCGCCATCGGGATGTCCGGGGTGACCGTCCGGTTCACCACCCGACGGTCGCAGACCACCGCCCTCGACGACGTGTCCCTGCACATCGAGCCGGGGGAGTTCGTCACCATCGTCGGCCCGTCCGGCTGCGGCAAGTCCACCCTGCTGAAGATCGTCGCCGGGCTGGTGAAGCCCACCAGCGGCGAGGTCTCGCTGCTGCGACAGCCGGTACGCGGCCCACAGAAGGAGATCGGCTTCGTCTTCCAGAAGGCCGCGCTGCTCGAGTGGCGCGGCGCGCGGGCCAACATCCTGCTCCAGGCCGAGATGCGCGGCATGGACCGGGCACGGGCGGCCCGCCGCGCCGACGAGCTGATCGAGATGACCGGCCTGACCGGTTTCGAGAAGGCGCTCCCGCACGAGCTGTCCGGCGGCATGCAGCAGCGGGTGGCGCTGTGCCGCGCGCTGCTGCACGCCCCGCCGGTGCTGCTGATGGACGAGCCGTTCGGCGCCCTGGACGCGTTGACCCGCGAGCAGATGAACGCCGAGCTACACCGCATCTGGCGGGAGACCGGCACCACGGTGGTGCTGGTCACCCACTCCATCGCCGAGGCGGTCTTCCTCGGCACCCGGGTCGTGGTGATGAGCGCCCGGCCCGGTCGGATCATCCGCACCTTCGGTGTCGAGCTGCCGGCGCACCGCGACTACGCGCAGGTGATGTCGGACCCCCGCTTCGACCGGCTCGCCACCGAACTGCGCGGGTTGCTCGGCAGTGCGGCCGCCAACCACTGAACGACCAGCACGACGAAAGGAATCACCATGACCCGTAGGTCGATCGGCATCATCGTCAACGGCGTGACCGGACGGATGGGCTACCGCCAGCACCTCGTCCGGTCCCTGTTGGCCATCCGCGAGTCCGGCGGCGTGCCGGTGGCCGATGGTACGACCATCTGGCCGGAACCGGTCCTGGTGGGGCGCAACGAGACGAAGCTCCGCGAGCTCGCCGAGCGACACGGCCTCACCGACTGGACCACCGACCTGACCTCCGCGCTGGCCCGCGACGACGTCGAGATCTACTTTGACGCCCTGGTCACCCAGCAGCGGGAGAAGGCGATCCGCCAGGCGATCGAGGCCGGCAAGCACATCTACACCGAGAAGCCGCTCGCCGAGGACACCGCCGCCGCGCTCGACCTGGCGCGCGCCGCCGACGCGGCCGGTGTGCGCACCGGCGTCGTGCAGGACAAGCTGTTCCTGCCCGGGCTGCGCAAGCTCAAGCGGCTCGTCGACGGCGGCTTCTTCGGACGGATCCTCTCGGTGCGCGGCGAGTTCGGCTACTGGGTCTTCGAGGGCGACTGGCAGCCGGCCCAGCGCCCCTCGTGGAACTACCGCGCCGAGGCCGGCGGCGGCATCACCTCGGACATGTTCCCGCACTGGCACTACGTGCTCCAGGAGCTGTTCGGTCGGGTCACCGCGGTCTCCTGCGTGACCCGCACCCACGTGCCCGAGCGGGTCGACGAGGACGGCCGCACCTACGCGGCCACCGCCGACGACGCCGCGTACGCCATCTTCGAACTCGAAGGCGGCGTGATCGCCCAGATCAACTCGTCGTGGGGCGTGCGGGTGTACCGCGACGAGCTGGTGGAGTTCCAGGTCGACGGCACCGAGGGCAGCGCGGTCGCCGGGCTGCGCAACTGCCGGGTACAGCACCGGGCGGTCACCCCGAAACCGGTGTGGAACCCGGACCTGCCGGTCACCGAGGACTTCCGCGCCCAGTGGACCGAGGTCCCCGACAACGAGGAGTTCGACAACGGCTTCAAGGTGCAGTGGGAGGCGTTCCTGCGACACGTCGTCGCCGGGGAGCCGTTCCGGTGGGACTTCCTGGCCGGCGCGCGCGGCGTGCACCTCGCCGAGCTGGGGCTCCGCGCGGCCCGCGAGGGCGTCCGCGTCGAGGTCCCGGAGCTGCCCGCATGACCGTCGCCGAGGTGGTCCTGCCCGGCGGTCGGCGGCACCGGCTGGCCGGGGCGGGCGGTTTCGACCGCCCGGCCGCCCCGGCGACCGGCCGGATCGCGTACGCCGCCGCGCACGTGGTCGCCGACCCGAGGGCGGAGAACGTGCCGGGCGCCCCGGCGGTCGTGGACTGGGACACCACCCTCGCTTTCCGGCGGCACCTGTGGTCGTACGGGCTGGGTGTCGCCGAGGCGATGGACACCGCCCAGCGGGGGATGGGGTTGGACTATCCGGCGACCCGGGAGCTGATCCGGCGCAGCGCCGCCGAGGCCCGCGCCGTGGGCGGCCGAATCGTCGCCGGTCTCGGCACCGACCAGCTCCCGGCCGGCCCGGCCACCCTGGCCGAGGTCACCGCCGCGTACCGCGAGCAGCTCGACGACGTCCGCGCCGCCGGCGCCCGGCCGGTGCTGATGTGCAGCCGGCACCTGGCCGCCGCTGCCCACGGCCCCGAGGACTACCTCCGGGTGTACGACGAGCTGCTGTCCGCCGCCGGTGAGCCGGTGGTGCTGCACTGGCTGGGCCCGATGTTCGACCCGGCGCTGACCGGTTACTGGGGGTCCGTCGACCTGGACCTGGCCGCCGACACGGTCATCGAACTGATCAAGGCGCACCAGCGGACCGTGGACGGCATCAAGGTGTCACTGCTCGACGCCGACCGGGAGGTGGCGTTGCGCCGCCGCCTGCCGGCCGGGGTACGCCTCTACACCGGCGACGACTTCCACTATCCGGAGCTGATCCGGGGTGACGAGGTGGGCCACTCCGACGCGCTGCTCGGTGTGTTCGCGGCCATCGCGCCGGCCGCCGCCGCCGCGCTGGCCGCCCTCGACCGGGGGGACCTGCCCGCGTACGACGAGATCTTCGCCCCCACCGTGCCGCTGGCCCGGCACCTCTTCGCGGCGCCGACCTGGCACTACAAGACGGGCATCGTGTTCCTGGCGTGGCTGGCCGGGCACCAGGACCATTTCACGATGGTCGGCGGCGTCCAGTCCGGCCGGTCCCCGGCGCACCTGGCGACCCTGCTCACCCTCGCCGACGCGGCCGGGCTGCTGCCCGACGCGGAGCTGGCCGCCGCCCGCGCGCGGGCGTTCTTCACCGTGGCCGGGGTCGCCCAGTGAGCGCGAGGAGTGAGCCGGTCTTGCGAGCCCCGCAGTCGCGAGCGATGAGCAGCCCCGCAGACCTCACGCGTTTCTCGTTCAACCAGGCCACCGCCCAGCACTGGCCGTTGCCCGAGGTGGTCGCCGGCTGTGTGGCGGCGGGCGTACCAGGTATCGGGCTGTGGCGGGAGCCGGTGGCCGGGTACGGGTTGGCCCGTGCGGCGGAGCTGGTCCGCGACGCCGGCCTGACCGTCACCTCGCTGTGTCGGGGCGGCTTCTTCTCCGCCGACGACTGGCGCGCGGAGAACCTACGGGCCATCGAGGAGGCTGCCGCGCTGGGCGCGCCTGAGCTGGTGCTCGTCGCCGGCGGGCTGCCGGCGGGCAGCCGGGACGTCGACGGTGCCCGGCGTCGGGTCGCCGACGCGATCGGCGAGCTGGCGCCGCACGCGGCGGCGGCCGGCGTACGGCTGGCGATCGAACCGCTGCACCCGATGTTCGCCGCCGACCGCTGCGTGATCGCCACCCTCGGCCAGGCGCTCGACATCGCCGAGCGGTTCGATCCGGCGGTGGTCGGCGTGGTCGTGGACGCGTACCACGTGTGGTGGGACGACACGGTGTACGCGCAGATCGCCCGGGCCGGCGCGCGGATCGCCGCGTTCCAGGTCTGCGACTGGGTCACGCCGCTGCCGGAGGGCGTGCTGCTCGGCCGGGCGCTGCCCGGCGACGGGTGCATCGAGCTGCGGCGGCTGCGCGAGGCGGTGGACGCGGCCGGCTATCGTGGCCCGATCGAGGTGGAGGTCTTCTCCGCCGAGGTCTGGGCACGGCCGGGCGCGGAGGTGCTGGACGCGGCCATCGCCGGTTACCTACGCCACGTCGTCTGATCGACGCGGGGCGGTCCGGGCCGTGGGGGAGACGCCGGTCGGCGGTAGGGTCGTCCGCGTGGATCTGTTCGAGACCGCAGCCCTGCTCGGGGCACCCGTCGAAGCCGTCGAGCGTGTGCACCGGCTCGCCGGCGACCGGCCCTCGGCCCCGCTGCCCGCCAAGGCCGGTGCGCCCGCGATCCTCGACCGGCTCGCGGTGCCGCCGGACGACGCCGCCGAGATCATGGCAGGCTGGCCGGACGACGGGTCACCACTGTGGACGCCGGAGCTGCGCTGGCTGCTCGACCGTTCGATCGCGCTGGTCCGCGCGGATCTCGGCGGGTACGGCTGGCTGCCGCCCGGCCCGGAGCTGCCGCGCGACCGTGGTCCCGCTTGGCGGCATCTCTACGTGTACGCGTACCTCGCCCTGGTCGAGGTGGTGCGGGGCTACCACCGCGACCACGGCGTTCCCGACGCCGTGTCCTGGGCGACCCTCGCCGACCTGGGTCGCAACCTGGCCGTCGACCGGCGGATGCGCGGCGAGGGTTGGCCGGTCATGCAGAGCTGGTTGACGCTGCACGTGCGCGGTGCGGTCTACGAGTTGGGCCGGTTGCAGCACCACCGCGGCGACGGCGCCATCGGCCTGCACATCCCCGACGCGGGGCCGCTGACCCCGGAGGCGGTCTCGGCGTCGCTCGACCAGGGCCGCGCCTTCTTCGCGCGCCACTTCCCCGACGAGCGCTACACGGCGTTCTCCTGCGGCTCGTGGCTACTCGACCCCCAGTTGCGGGAGTACCTGCCCGAGGATTCCAACATCATCCGGTTCCAGCGACGGTTCGAGCTGGAGCCCTACCAGGAGCCGGAGGGGCTGGACGCCGACGTCGAGGTGCTGCGGTTCGTGTTCCGTACGCTGACCACGCCGCTCGACGAGCTGCCGCGCCGCACCGTCCTGCAACGCGCGATCGTCGACCACCTGTCGGCCGGGCGGCACTGGCAGTGGCGTCAGGGTCGCTTCCCGATCGACGCGTCCCATAGGCAGGGAGCCGTTCCGTACCTACCCTGATCCGATGCTCGCCGCCGAAGCCCCGAAGATCACGGACTGGATGCAGGCGTGGGGGAGCCAGGCCGGGTTGGTCATGTCGACTTCGCCGTCGTGGAGAAGTCCGAGGTGGTCCGCTTCGAGCTGACCGGTAGCGCCGCGTACGTCGGGCAGGCGAGGATCCGCTTCACGGACGCGGCCGGGCTGGTCTGGGTGCGGACGGGCATGGGGTCCCCGGTCCGCTACACCCCGGCGGAGAGCCCTCTGGCCAGGGCGTTCCGCCTGCTGCCCTGGGTGCTCCTGGTGATCCACGTGGTGCTGCCCGCGGTCGTCATCGCCGCCGTCGTCGCCGTGGTGCGGCTCTGGCCGTAGCGGGTGATTCTCCCCTCAGTCGCGGCGGAAACATGATCTAGGCACCGTCGACACATCGTGATCTTATGTGCACCGGCGATCCGTAACACCGTTCAAACCCTCGATTAACCGTCGGGGGCTTAGGTGGGGGAGCGCTCCCATGCGGGTCGCGTTCAATGGGAAAGCTCCGCACAGGAGCGATGGAAGGGAGTCTCGTGTCGATACGCACGAGCGGGAACAACCTGCGAAGACTGGCGATACCGACGCTGGTCATCGCTTTGATCACCGGCACAACCGGTGTCGCGGGATCGGCGTCGGCGGCCCCCGGAGACCGGCCGGCCAGCGGCGGCCCTGGCTACTTCACCAACGGATCCGACAGGCGCACCACCCTGACCGACGGGGCCGATCGTCGCGCCGACGCCGACGGGACCAGCCCGAAGACCGCCGTGGACGCCACCGGCTCCGGGGTCTATGTCGTCGAGTTGGCTGAGGAGCCGCTGACCACGTACGTCGGCGGGACGTCGGGGCTGGCGCGAACCCGCCCGACGCCGGGCAGCCGACTCGACGTGACGTCTGCACCGTCGCAGGCGTACCGCCGGCACCTCGACGCGCAGCGGTCCGCCGTCGCCGCCGCGGCCGGTGTCCAGGTCAAGGCGGCCTACACCGCCGCCTTCAACGGGTTCTCGGCGACGCTGACCGCGAAGCAGGCGACCGCGTTGCGGGCCGACAAGCGCGTCCGCGCCGTCACCGCCGCACGGGCACTGGGCACCCGATCGGCGACGCCGCTCGCGGCCTCCCCGAGCGCCACCACCGCCGGTACGTCCAACGTTGATCCCTCCGCCGTTGATCCCTCCGCCGTGGAGTCCGCCGCCAAGCCGGTCACGCCGGTCAAGCCCGGCCCCGCCACCGGCGCGGGCATGGTGGTCGGCATCCTGGACACCGGCATCTGGCCGGAGAGCGCGTCGTTCGCCAAGAAGATGCCCGCCCCCAAGGGCTGGCACGGCACGTGCCAGACCGGCGTCGCCTTCGTGGCGGAGCACTGCAACGGCAAAATCGTCGGTGCCCGGTACTTCGCCGACACCTGGCTCGCCGGCGGTGGCTCGGTGCCCGAGGGTGAGGTGCTGTCCCCCCGCGACATGGCGGGGCACGGTACGCACACCGCGTCCACCGCCGCCGGTCTGCCGGTGCGGGACGTCACGATCGACGGCCGGTCCTTCGGTCCGGTCTCCGGTGTGGCGCCGGACGCCCAGATCGCCGTCTACAAGGTGCTCTGGGGCGGGATGGGCTTCGACGCCGACATCATCGCCGGCATCGACGCGGCCGTCGCCGACGGTGTGCAGGTCCTGAACTTCTCCATCGGCAGCGACTTCGGCGACTGGGAGGCCAACACCCCCATCGGCGTCGCCTTCCTCAACGCCACGCTGTCCGGGGTCTTCGTCGCGGCGTCGGCGGGGAACACCGGCATCGTGAGCGGGGCCATCAGCAACGCGGCGCCCTGGGTCACCACGGTGGGCGCGGCGGTGACCAACCTCGACGAGGCCACCGTCAAGCTGGGCGACGGCGCGAAGCTGGTCGGCGGCTCGCTGGACGCGTTGCCCGGCGGCTCGCGGCAGATCGTCTTCGGCGACCAGGCCGGCTCGCTGGAGCAGGGCTCGGCATACTGCGAGCCGGGCAGCCTGGACCCGGGCAAGATCAAGGGCAAGGTGGTGGCCTGCGCGCTGTCGACCCCCTTCGACTCCGCGATGGAGGTGAAGGAGAAGGGTGGGACGGCGATGGTGGTGTTCGCCCCGGTCGGCAACTACCGGGTCAACTCCGTCTACAACTTCCCGGTGGTCTATCTGAACACCGAGAAGCAGGCCGGCACGCTGTTCAACTACCTGATGCGCCACCCGACCGATGCCACTGTCTCCCTGCGTAGCGGCGGCGACGGCTCCAGCGTTCCGGGCGTACCGAGCGTGGCGGACTTCTCCTCCACCGGCCCGGCCATGGTGACCCTCGGCGTCTTCAAGCCGGATCTGGTCGCGCCGGGAGCGGATATCATCGCGGCGGTCTCGCCGGCAGGCAACTTCGGGCGGAACTACGACGCGTACTCCGGCACCTCGATGGCCTCGCCCTACGTGGCCGGCGCGGCGGCGATCCTGCGCGCCACGCACCCGACCTGGTCGCCGGGATCGGTCGCCTCGGCCCTGCGGACCACCGCCACCGACACCCGGGGCACCACCAGCCCGTTGGACCAGGGCAGCGGTTTCATCAACCTGGCCGGAGCCATAGACCCGGGGCTGGTCATCGAACCGGCCGCGGCCGACCTGGTCACGTTCAGTGAGACGGCCCAGCCCGATGGCAAGGAACTCAACCTGCCGGCCATCTCGCTGCGCGAGTACGACGGCACCCGCCCGGTGACCGTCACCCGCACCATGACCAACGTGGGCACGACGCGGGAGACCTACCGGTCGTCGGTGTCCGGCCTGCCCGGCATGAAGGTCACGGTGTCACCCGCGTCGGTGACGCTCGCGCCCGGCAAGTCCGCGACGGTGACCATCACGTTTCGTCGGGGTAGCGCCCCCTGGGACCGGTACGTCACCGGGTCGATCACCTGGCGCGGCAAGGCCCACAGCGCCCGCATCCCCGTCGCCGCCCGCCCGTGGGGTATCACCCCCCGGCCGTACGCTGACGACGGCGAGGAGTTCGGTCGGATGGCCAGCGGCTCGTTCGGCTATGCCCAGCCGGGGTTCAGCGGGCCGCTCACCGGTCGTAGCACCGGCTACACGCCGATGCGCCGGGAGTCATACTCGATGCCGGCCGACGTGTACGGCGGCGTCTTCGACCCCAGCGCGTCCGGGGTGAAGAAGATTGACTTCACGGTGCCGGCGAACACCGCCGGCATCATCGTCGAGGCCAACACCGAGGACCCGAACACCAACCTCGACCTGTACCTGTACAAGGGCGACACCCTCGTCGACAGCAGTGACAGGTACTGGACCAGCGCGGAGCAGGCCTACAAGTTCCTGCCCGAGCCGGGGCGCTACACGGCGTACGTGTTCGCCCAGGTGCCCGGTGGCCCGGTCGTGGACTTCCAGTTTGGTCATGCCATCATCGGCCGCGACGCCACGTACTCGCCGGCCACGCTGACGTTGCCGTCGGCGACCGAGCGCGGTAAGAGCCTCAACTTCACGTTGAAGCCCAACCAGCCGCTGCCCGCGGGCGACTTCTGGGCGTACACCGAGTACCGCACCAACGGCACGGTCGTCCCCGGCAACCTGGTCTACACCCAGCAGAGCGCCTGGGAGGAGTAGCCGTACCGAAATCGTGGGGCGGCGCCGTTGTGCGCCGCCCCACTGCTCTTCCTAGCGCTGCCAGGCGTCGATGGCGCGTACGCCGTCGCGCAGGGTCCGGTCCAGGATGGCGAAGTTGCCGTTGCTGCCTTCCCAGCCCCGGTCGTTGAAGACCGTCACCACGCCGTCGACCCGGGCCACGGCGATCTGGCTGGACGTGTCGCCTCCGGTGCGCTCGCCGTTCGGGTTCGAGTCGTCGCCGACCCGGTGGACGACGCCGACTCGGGCGCGTCTGCGCCCGTCGTACAGGCGGTGCTCAGCGCGACGGTGCCGAGCAACGGCAGGATCATGGCTCGGGTGGTCGGCGACAGCGCGTATCGGCTCATGGTTCCCCCTCACCTCGACCCGAACAGTTCCCTGCCACGACCGAGCGGAAACGATCAGCGCCACCGCCAGGGTCCGGCAACACCTCCGCTCGCGGCTCTACCGGTCAGATCCGCGGTGCCAGCCGCCCCACGGGGCGGGCGAGGGCTGGCCCCGCCCGCTGCGGCGGGCAATCAGGTGACCGTGACGGTCAGGTTGAGCGATCGCGTCTCCCCGCCGGTATAGGTGATCGTCACCCGCGCGGTGAAGGTGCCCTTGCGCGGGTAGCTGTGACTCGTCGACCGCAGCGTCGTACCGTGCGTGACGGTGCTGTTGTCGCCGAAGTCCCACGCGTAGTCGGTGATGCTCTGCCCCGACGGCGCGGTCGCGGTGGCGGTCAGCGTGGTCGTCAACGGAGCGGCACCGCCGGTCGGGTTTGCCGCGATCGACAGGGTCCCGCCCGGCTCCTGCTTGACGCCGGCGCCGTTGAACCGCATCCAGTCCAGCGACATCAGGTCCGGCGTGCCGCCGACCTGGGCGGCGTTGACGAACTTCGCGTACAGGGTGATGGTGCCGGTCGGCTTGTTGGTCAGCGTGACGGTGGGCGACGCCAGGTTGTCCCACCCTCCGGTGGAGGCGATGGTGGCCGTACCGATCAACGTCCCGGTGGGCGAGCCGGTCCGCAGCTCGATGGTGCCGCCGAGGCCGCCGTTGGTCACCCCGAGCGTCACCGAGCCGATGTTGCGGAGGTCCACCGGCCCGTACGCCGCCCAGTCGTTGTGGTCGACGTCGCCGAGCCGCTTGCCGGCGCGGGCGGTGGTCCGGTCGTTGACGATGAGGCCGGACTGGGCGGTGAAGTGCTCGGCCTCCTTGCTCTTGGGCTGCAACTGGACCCGGGTCGAGCCGGTCAGCGCCGGCACGCCGCCGGCCGCGCCGCCGTCGGTGTACTGCGCGGTGATCAGGGTGTAGAGGTTCTGCCCCGGCCCGTGCCCGTCGCCGGCGTCCGCCTCGGTGGCCAGCAACCCGGAGCAACCGGTGTAGACGTCCAGCGGGTGGGCGTGCGTGTCGTGGCCGAGCTGCGTCTGCACGGTCACCTTGGCGCAGTCGATGGTGGTGTCCTCCGGGTCGGTGACCGTCACCGTGTACGGAATCTTGTCCCCGAAGTCGAAGAAGCCACCGTCGGGCACGCTGATGGTGACCGTCGGCCGGGTGTTGCCGACGACGACGTCGGTGACGGCGGTGGCGGTCAGCCCGTTGCCGCTGTTGCGGACGGTCAGCCGGGCGGTGTGCGTCCCGGCGGTCGGGTAGGTGAAGCTCGGATTGGCGGCGGTGGAGTCGGTGGTGCCGTCGTTGGTGAAGTCCCAGGCGTAGCTGAGCGCCGTGCCGTCACCGGCCGTCGTGCCGGCCGAGGAGAAGCTGACCGTGAGCGGCGCGCGCCCGCTGTCCGGGGTGGCGGCGATCTTCGCGGTCGGTGGTCGGCCGTTGGCCACGTAGTCGATCCGGTAGATGCCGGCGCCGGCGTTGCTGCCGCCGCGACCGCTGCCGGTGCCCTCGCCGAAGTCGATGACGTAGAGCGAGCCGTCCGGGCCGAACTCCGCCTCGAAGGGCTGGATCCAGCTCATGTTGTCGAAGATCCCGTTGATCGACTGGAGGTCGCCGACCGCGGTGGGACCGAAGCGCGAGTTGGTAAAGGTTTGCGCCGTCCGGTGGATCGAGAGCGTCTTGAACCACTTACGCGTGAACTCGTACGTGATCCACTTGCCCTCGAAGTACTCCGGGAACTTGGTGGTGCGGGTGTTCGCGGGGTCGTAGTCGTAGACCGGCCCGCTCATCGGGCCGCCACCGCCGGTGCCTACCTCCGGGAACTGGGTGGAGGCGGAGTACGCGTACCAGACCAGCGCCGACTTCGCCGCCGGCAGGGTGGTCAGGCCGGTGTTGTTGGGGGAGTTGTTCGTCGGCGCGGCGCAGTTGAACTTCGCCCCGGAAGTGCTGGTGGCGAAGTTGTAGTCGTTGAACGGGATGTTGTTGCCCACGCAGTACGGCCAGCCGTAGTTGCCGGGGGCGGTGATGCGGTTGAACTCGACCGTCCCTTCCGGGCCGCGGTTGGGGTCGGCGGCGCGGGCGTCCGGGCCGTAGTCACCGACGAGCACCGCGTTCGTCTGCGGCTCGATGGTGATCCGGAACGGGTTGCGCATGCCCATCGCGTAGATCTCCGGCCGGGTTCTCGCCGTGCCGGCCGGGAAGAGGTTGCCGCTCGGCACGGTGTACGTACCGTCGGCCTGCGGAGTGATCCGCAGGATCTTGCCGCGCAGGTCGTTGGTGTTGCCGGCGGTGCCCTGGGCGTCCCAGGCGGCCCGGCCGGACTGCTCGTCGATGGGGGTGTAGCCGCTGGAGGCGAACGGGTCGGTGTTGTCGCCGATCGCGGCGTACAGGCGACCGGCCGCGTCCATGGCCAGCGATCCGCCCATGTGCGAGTTGGCCCGCCCGACGCCCCGGTGCGTCGGGACGGTCAGCAGCCGCTTCTCCGAGGAGAGCGCGACGCTGTTGTTCGCCACCGTGAACCGCGACAGGTTGAGCTGTTTGAGGGTCTTGTCCGACCAGAGCAGGTAGACCCAGCCGTTGCTGGCGAAGTCACGGTCCAGGGTCATCCCGAGCAGGCCGTCGGACTGGTCGGTCATCGCCGAGGTGTACGCGAAGTCGAGCAGCGTGGTGACCTGGAGCGTGTTCGAGTCGACCACCTTGAGTGCGCCGGTGCGCTGGATGTAGTAGACCCTGCGGTCGGGGGCGACGGCCAGCTCGAAGGGGTCGGCCAGGTTCTCGGTGACCAGACCCACCCGCTCGAAGGTGCCGGTTTCGGTCGCCGAGCAGTCGCCAGCGACCGCGCCGGCGGCCCACTCGATGCCGTAGCGCAGATGCTCCAGGAACGCCGGCTCGCTGAACCGGGAGCTGGCGTGCCCGCCGGCGGTGAACCAGGACCGGCCGCCGTCGTAGCGCTGACACCAGGAGTACGCGTGGTCGACGCCCTCGTCCAGGCCGTTGATCCCGTCACGCACCTTGATCTGCGCGAGGGTGTGCACGTTGCCGGTGGGGTTGGTCCGCCAGTTGTACCACTCCTCGCTCTGCTCCCACAGCTCCGGCAGGTTGCGGGTGGAGGGGTGGGCGCGGTCGAGGACCTTGACCCGACCCGGGTACGTCCCGCCGGTGGCCGAGAAGTCGGGGTGGTGGTCGAAGATGGTGCCGACCAGGCCCTCGTACCAGGGCCAGTCCCGTTCGCTCGCCGAGGCGGCGTGCAGCCCGGCCCAGCCGCCGCCGTTGCGGATGAACGTCTGCAACGCCGCGCGCTGGCTGGCGTTGAGCAGGTCACCCGAGGCGGGGGTGGAGTTGGTGTTGTTGAAGACCAGGGCGTCGAAGGTGGCGAGGTTGGCGTCGGTGAAGGCGCCCGCGTCGGTGGTGGCGACCACCTCGAAGTTGTGCGCCGTCCCGAGCTGTTGGATCGCGGCGACGCCGGCCGGGATCGAGTCGTGGTAGAAGTTGGTGATCTTCGAGAAGACCAGCACCCGGAAGCGTGGGGCCGCCTCGGCGGGCAGGGCGGTGGTGGTGCTCAGGATGGTGGCGACGGTGAGCAGGGCGAGGCAGATCGCGCGCAGGTGTTTGGGCATGGGGGGCGCTCCCTGTCGGACGGTGAGGGTCGGAAAGCGCTTTCTCGCTGCCCGCATCACGGTACTGACAGCCAGTTGCGAGCGTCAATAGATCCGAGGTAAGCGGTTTCCTGACGGACGGCGGGGCCCGACTTTCCGCACGGACGCCCGGTCGCGGCGGGGGCGCTATACCCGGGCCGGTGGCAGGAGCAGCGCCTCCGCGCCGACCGGGCGGAACCCGGCCGCCTGGAAGGCGCGCACACTGCGCGCGTTGCCGGCGGCCTGCTGTGCCCAGAGCGGTTGCCCGTCGGGTACGAGATGCCGGGCGGCCGTCGCCAGCGCCCGTCCCAGGCCCCGGTGACGGCATCCCTCGTCGACCTCGACCGACGTCTCCCAGCGACCCGCCACGCCTCGACCCAGGATGACCACCCCGCCGTCGGCGGCCCAGACCCGGACGTCGTCGCGACGCCGACGCGCCCGGCCCGCGCGGCCGTGCCCGCTCTTCGTCACCTCGGTCAGCGTCAGCGGGGGCGCGCCGGGAAGAGGGCTCGCGACCGTCAGGAGGTCGATGGTGTCGGTGGATCGCCCGGTGCGGTCGAGCAGCGCGGCGAGGAAGCGCGGGTTCATCGTGGCCGCCAGGCCGTCGCAGTCGAGAGTCGCCAGGGTGCGACGTACCCATTGGGGGTCTTCGTCGGTGAACACCACAGAGTGTGCGGTGAACGCGATGACTCCGGCGTCGCGGTGGCATGGCTGCGGTACGACGGTGGTCCCGCCGTCCGCCGGCGGGAACTGCCCGTTCGCTGCCGCTCGCAGGATGTCGGCCAACGTGTTCCCGGCGATCGTCGTCTCCTCGGTGCGGCGGAACACGCTCGGCGGCCGGCGCGTCACGCGCCGGCCGCTGAGGCGAGTCGATTTCAGCTTCCGGTGCAGGTGGCGGTGGTGCCGCTGCCGTTTCCGGTGCCCTGGAATCCGAAACTGGTGGTCTGGCCCGCGGCCAGCCGTCCGTTGTAGCTCTGGTTGGTGACCGTGATGGTGCCGCTGCTGCCGGTCGCGACCCCGTTCCACAGTGAGGTCACGGTCGCGCCGCTCGGCAGGTTGAGGGTGACCCGCCAACCGCTGAGGGCGCTGCTTCCGGCGGTGACGGTGACGTTGGCGACGAATCCACCGTTCCACTGGTCCTGCACGGCGTAGGTAGCGGTGCAGGCGGTGCCGGTCGGCGGCGGAGTGGTGGGTGGCGGGGTGGTGGGCGGGGGAGTCGTGGGCGGCGGGGTGGTCGGCGGAGGGGTGGTCGGCGGTGGCGTGGTCGGCGGTGGCGTGGTGGGCGGCGTGCCGCCGTCGAGCGTCAGGTTCCTCTGCTGGACGGTCCACTGCGTACGGCAGAGACCGCAGTTGGCGCCGACGAAGTTGGCGCCGGCGGTGGTGTCGCCCTTCAGGCGCCACTTGAGGTAGAGCACCGCGACGCGGCCGAACTCACCGCCGTTGGTCTGGTCGTAGGTGCCGCCGTGCCCGACGTTGAGGTTGCCCATGAAGGCGGGCAGCCCGGACGGCAGCTTGCCCCAGTCGTCGATGGCGTTCGGGTAGGCGATGTCGCTGGGTCCACCGATGATGTAGGCGATCGGCTTGGTCAGTCTCCTGAGCTGGTAATCGTCGGCGTCGTTGAGCAGGCCACTGCTGAAGATGCCGGTCGTGGTGACGCGTGGGTCGTTGGAGACGGCGTACGCCTCCAGTCCGCCGCAGGAGAAGCCCGCGACCGCGACCTTGGTCGTGTCGATCTTGTTGAGGTACTTGCTGCCCTGCCGGGAGTTCTCCGCGATGGCCCAGTCGATCGACT
This sequence comes from Micromonospora sp. DT4, assembly GCF_049841675.1. NCBI lineage: Bacteria > Bacillati > Actinomycetota > Actinomycetes > Micromonosporales > Micromonosporaceae > Micromonospora > Micromonospora sp. DT4. The sequence continues at coordinate 5,391 of NZ_JBNCKT010000014.1, read as the reverse complement.
GGGTCAGCATCTGGGAATTGGTGGAGCCGGACCCGTTCGGAGCGCCGTTGGCGATGACGAGGAAGCCGTGCGAGGCGATCTCGCGCAGGAAGTTGCCCTGGGAGAGGCCGTTGGCCGAGCATCCGCCGTTGCCCCAGACGAAGATGGGGAGGCGTTCGGACGGGAGCGTCTGGGGCCGGAAGATGGTGTGGTTGGCCAGGCTGGCCGAGGTCTCGTAGTCGGCGGGATAGGGGCCGGAACCGCCGACGGCGGCACCCGCCGGTGTCGCGCCGAGCGCGATGATCACCGAGGCGACCGGGACGACGGCGGCGGCCAAGCCCGCGTAGATCTTCGCTCTTCTTCTCATGCACCCCTCCAACGGATGTCACGTGGGCTCCCTGCGGCGGCGGCGGCGGTGGCGGCTGTTCGTTCGCGCAGTGACCGGTGGTCGGCGCAGGCCACGGGCCAGGTCGATGTGTACGCGTCGACCACCCGGCGGGGTCCCCACAGGCGATCCGATGGGAGCAGCGTGCAGTTACTATCACTGCTGTAACGAAAAGTGTCAATGTCTCGTCTATCGTGCGGCGGCCACCGCCGTCGTCAGCCCGCGCGCCTGCCGGCGGTCGATCCCGGTGTCGAAAGGTCGTCCGACGCCTCGAAGTGGGTGATCCACGCGGCGGCCTCCGGCCAGTGCGGTGTCGCCACTTCGACCAGCCGCGCCTGCGCGAGCGCGCCGAGCGCGGAGTGGATCTCCAGGAAGGTCTCCCTCGCCTCCCGGCGAGGCCACGGCTTCGGCAGTAGATGGTCGGGCAGGTCCGGGTCGATGTCGGCGAACCTCCGCCAGGAGTCCATGGCCGAGGTCCGCGCCACCAGTGCCCGTGCCGCACCCACCGCGCTGTCACGCACGGCCAGCCGCAGCGGCGCGTACCGCTGGATGAAGTTCGCGTACGCGGACGAGAGCGCGGCCAGGTCGTACGCGGCGGCCGGCCCGTGCGGTCCGGACTCCTCGTCGAACCGGACGTGCAGGACCGGCCACCGGGCGCCCTCGACGTGGCTCAGCAGCTCACTCAGCACGCCCTTCGCGGGTGTGGCGTCGGACCCCGGCCGGATCCACACGCTGTCGTACAGGCCCGCGAAGCGCAGCGCGCCCAGCGCCCTGCGCACGGCGTGCCGCGACGCCTGACCGGAGCTCGGGATCGAGAAGGAGGCCAGCACCCAGTCGCCGGTCCAGTGCGGCGGCTGGGCACCGAAGGTCAGGAATTGCCGCATCCGCGCGCGATGCCGGGCGATCGCCTCGGGCGTCAGGTGGTAGACCGGGGGCCTCCGGTCCGCCCTCGTCGCGATGAGGCCACGCCTGACCAGGCGGGACAGGGCGGCACGAGCGCTGGACTCGCTGACCCCGAACTCCCGCAGGACAGCGATGACCGCCGCAGACGGCAGATCGGCGTCCGCCGAGTCGAGATACTCGCCGAGCACGGTCGCCAACAGGTGCTGCGGGCTGGACCCGACCTGGGCGCGAGGGGTTCGCACGTCGTCACCGTTCACGTCACCGGATTGCCGCACGGGTGACGTGCGCCGTCGCAGCCCGTCAGCTCAGGGTGGCCGCCCTGCGCAGCAGCACGGAGCGTTCGCGCTGGTTGGCGCAGAGCCGGGCCGCCAGTTCCAGCTCGGCGCGGGCCTCGGCCCGCCGCCCGAGCCGGGCCAGCAGTTCGCCGCGTACGGTCGGCACCAGATGTGAGCGGGGGAGTCGGCCGGCGGCGACGAGCTCCTCCACGATGGCCAGCGCCCGCGCCGGACCGGTGGCCATGGCCACGGCGACGGCCCGGTTGAGCGGGCGGGAGCACCGGGTGACAACTGACGAACATCAGGGCCAGGACGTCGTCGTGACGCCACCCCGCACCGACCCGCGGCAGCGCCACGAAGCGAGCCGCCACACCGTTGCCGACGCGGCTCGACGTCACCGGGGGCGGTTGACAGACGGGCATACTCGGCGGATCGTTGCATCGGCAAACATCGCTATGTCAACGACTGGACCGAGGCCCCCGGAACGTCGTCGCGAAAGGACAGCCATGCGTATTTCCGTGCACCGCATCGCCGGGATACTCGCCGCCGTCGTGATCACCCCCCCCTTGCCGCGACGGTACCGGCGTCGCCCGCGGTGGCTGGTGAGCCGTTCCAGAGCCCGGACGTCGGCCTGGTCTTCTACTCGGCGTACCCCACCGAAGTGGTCGGCAGGCAGGCCACCCCCGACGGACTCTGCCACCGGGTCCCGGCCGACGCGAGGTGGCTGCTCACCTGGAGCGGCGGCTTCGGCAGCGTCCCGGGCTACCGGACCGCCGACTGCAGCGGCCCGGCGGCCGAGCTCAACAACGTCCACAGCTGGTCGACCGGCTTCTACCTCACCTACCGGGCGAGCTGACCCTGTCGACACGTCGCAGAGTTCAGGAGTTCACGATGACGTTCTCCCGCACAGCCCTACGGATCGCCGCCACCGCGACGGCGACGATGCTGCTCGCCCTCGTCGGCGGCAGCCCGGTCACGGCGGCACCCGCCCCGACGGCGGGCACCTCGTCGACCTGGACGCTCGTCGACCTGCCGCAGCGCATCTGCGCCACCCCGGACGACCCGCGCACCCTGTACTACTTCGTCGTCCTCGACGGCACCTGGTCGGCGCCGATCTCCGTCGGCTACACGGGCATGCCGAACGGCGTCGAGGTGTACAGCCCGCTGACCGCCCTCCCCGGCTCCGGGGACGGACACGTCGTCCAGGTGCTGGCCGCGTTCCGTCTCAGTGGTGTCGCGCCCGGCCGGTACGTGCCGCGGCTTGAGGCCAGCGACGGCAGCGTCACGCAGGGGGTCCCGGTCGTTCTCGACATCCGGACGTCCTGCTAGCGCCTGCCCTCTCCGGAGCTGACCGTCGGTGCCAGCGCCCAGGACGGGCGCCACGTCCCCGCGGGTGACGGCGCCAGGCCCGCGCAGTGGTCGATCACCGCGCGTAGCCCCGGGTGCGGGTTCGCGCGGCGCAGGATGAGCGAGAGTGGGTACGCGAGCGTCGGGCGCGCGATCGGGATGCGCCGCAGGTCGTGGCCTGTCGGCCAGAGGTACCGGTCGCGCGTGTCGACGAGGGTCGCCACGTCGGCGGACGCCGCGAGGATGTCGAGCAGCACCTCGTTGCCGAAGTTCGGGCCGGCGGCGTCGATGCGCAGGTCGAACTCGGTGGCGAGTTGGTCGTAGAAGTCCGCCCACTCGCTTCCGGGCGCGATGCCCGGCACCCAGATCCGGTGCCCGCGCAGTCGGGCCGGTGTCAGCGTGCGCGCGGCGGCGAGCGGGTGCCGTGGGCCGACGAGCAGTTCCAGCGGCGAGTCGAACGCGTGGACCATCCGTACGTCGCGCGGCAGCGTCGCCGGGTCGGTGACCGACCGGAACGAGGCGTCGACATCGCCCGCCTGGACGGCGGCGACCGCCTCGCGCGGGTCGGTGACCCGCAGGGTCACCACGTCGAGATCGATCTCCGGATGTGACCGCCAGTAGTCGTGCAGGACGACTGCCTGCGCGGACCGCAGGCCGAGTACGTCGATCCGCAGGGCCCGCGAGCCCGGTCTGATCGCGGCGAGGGCGCGGTCCACCCCGGCCACGATGCCCCGGGCGTGCGGGAGGAACGCCTGGCCGTCGAGTGTCAGCTCGACCCCTCGGGGGGTACGCGTGAACAACCGGACGTCGAGGGCGCGCTCAAGGGCCGCGATCCGCTTCGACACGGCCTGCTGCGTCACGCCCAGCTCCTCGGCCGCGTGCTGCAACTGCCCGAACTCGGCCGCCCGCACGAACGACCGCACCGCCTCGGTATCCATCGGCCCATCATCCACCCGCACAACCGACGGTTGTGACACGCCCGGTGAGCGGTTGTTTGCGCCGACGTCGACGGCGTTGGTGTGCTACCCGGACCCGAGCGTCGGTTGTCACGAGGGGGGCGGATGCGCGCGCGGTGGGGGTCCGGTTTCGGTTGGCTGTGGTCGGCCTACGCCGTCAGCACGTACGGCACGTGGATAGCCTTCGGCGCGTTCCCGTTGATCGCGGTTCGCGTCCTGCACTCACCGGCGTTCGCCGTGTCGATCCTGGCGGCGGCCGGGCCGGCAGTCGCGGCGGTCGTGGCGTTCTCGCTCGGGCCGTGGGTCGAGCGCCGGGCGAAGCGTCCGGTGCTGGTCGGCATGGACCTGCTCCGGTTCGTGGCCATGGCGAGTGTCCCGCTCGCGTACGCCTTCGGTCTGCTGTCCTACGGCCAGTTGCTGGTCGTCGCGGTCCTCTCCGGGACCGCGGGCATCGCCTTCGCCGCCGCGTCCGGCGCGTACCTCAAGTACCTCGTCCAGGGCTATGACCTGCTGGTGGCGAACGGGCGGTTCGAGGCCACGAACTGGGCGGCGACCGCGGTGGGCCCGCCCCTCGGTGGCGCGCTGGTCGGGCTGCTCGGCCCGGTCGTCACCGTCGCGGCCGACGCCCTCAGCTACCTGCTCTCGGCGCTCGCGGTCCTGCGCATCCGCGGCGGCGACGTCGCGTCGCCCCCGGCCCGTGCCGGCCGGATGCGCGGCGCCGATCTTCTGGTCGGCTGGCGGTTCATCCTGCACGACGGTGCCCTGCGCGGGCTGTTCCTGAACTCGATCCTGGTCGGCGGCCTCATCATGGCCACCGCGCCGTTGCTGGCCGTGCTCCTGCTGGGTCAGTACCACCTCCCGGCGTGGCAGTACGGTCTCGCCTTCGGCATCCCGGCGCTCGGCGGCCTGGCGGGCGCCCGCCTGTCCGCGCGCCTCGTGGCCCGCCACGGACGGCACCGGGTCATGATCGTCTCCGGGTGGTTGCGCTCGGTCTTCCCACTCGGTCTCGCGTTCGTCCAGCCGGGCATCCCCGGACTCGTCACCGTGATCGTCGTCGAGGGACTGCTGATCACCTGCATGGGTGTCTTCAACCCGATCTCCGCGACCGAGCGACTGCACCGCACCCCGCTCGGCCACACCGCACGCGTCCTCAGCACGTGGAGTGCCGTCAGCAGACTCGTCCAGGCGGTCCTGGTGGTGCTCTGGGGGGTCCTCGCGACCCTCACCAGCCCTCTCGCGGCGATCACTGTCTCCGGCGTTCTCCTGCCCGCCACCCCGCTCCTGCTGCCCGGGCGAACGCCACCGGTGGCCACCGAGCCCGCCGCGTCCGGGAGAGATGTCCAGGTCGGATGAGCCACCTCCGTGACCGTCCGCTTTATATTTCAGTTCGTCGATGTTGGCGTTAACTTAACTCCGTCGTTCGCCGGTCGGCATGAATCTCGGCGGGGCCGGCGAGATCGGAGGACGCTTATTGACCAGTAACCCAAAGGTGCCGTGGTTAGCCGGCTGCGTAGCGGACTTCTGGCTTGCCGAACAAGGCTTTCAC